>NZ_CP101155.1 GCF_024298905.1 Natronomonas marina | reverse complement strand
GCGATATCTGATGTATCTGAGGAGGGAAGAATGGAGTGTATGAATAATAGTCGGGTTGGAAATTCCAATTGGTTGGGATTTTCCACCGATGGAACAAATAGGTGAATCCCGAGTTAGCATCCTCGTATGACTGAACGAGAAGAGTTGCTACAGCAGGAGAATACCGTGTGTGCAATAGGCCCACAAATAGGATATAACGGCGTCTTCAGCTCGAAAGCAGCGTTCAAGTCGATATCCTCAAAGAAGTCAATACAACTAACTAAAACAAAGAGTATACACAACTATGTCGAACAGCCGAATTGAGGTCGCTCTCCAAACAGTAGGCAGTGACCGGTTTGAACGGTTGATGCACGATTTATTGGAGCGGGAAGGATACACAGTGGATCCAACGGGGACAAGCGGTCCCGATGGCGGTCGCGACGCCTTCCTCGTGGATGGTGACCGAGACGGGATCCTTCATTGCTCCGTGCAGAAAGACAATTGGGTCGGGAAAGCCCACGACGACATCGAAACAGCTGTTGAGAACTTCGATCGTGACTTTGACTTCTACATTTTCGCCACAACACAAGACCCCAGTACGACCAAACGGGATCGGGTTGAAGAGGAGCTCCACGAGGAATGGGGAATTCCCACGACGGTTTGGGACTTCTCGAAAATCCGGAACAGCTTGGTGGGCGATCGTGAGAACAACGATCTGATCCGGGAACACCTCCGTGTCGACCCCAATCGACCGTTCGTAGACATTGAGTCAGAAGTAGATGATCTCTATGAGGATTTGCTGGATCGTGTGAAGCGCCGACAAGCTCCCGATGGGACAATTGTCGAGGACCCAGCCTTGGTTGTCGTCCATGTCATTCCTCAGGAAGCCGTTGACGACCATCACGACCGGTATGCAGGCGACCTCCCCCACCCACCTCAGTTCGAAAAACGTGATGCATACGCTGTAACACGACCGAAGGTGAAGATCACCGAAAATAATCGACGCTTCCATGATGGCACCGAGAGGGAGAGATACACTGCTATCCATCGGGACGGGTGGACTGAAGGTATCTTCACAGCTCTGTATCCCAGCGACAACCCCCAACTCCGGACATCTATTGATCGACTCATAGCGAACTTCGTCCACACTGCTCTCGGGACGTTTGACGAAGCAGACATCTACCCGCCCTACTATGTGTACGTCAGCATACTGGGTGCCGAGGGGTACACACTTTCCCGACCAAGTGGATCAAACCGACCCCCCAGCAATGTGCGACCTTTCACCGAGGACGAGATACGGTTGAATCGCGTCCAAATCGACAATCCAGATGTCGATGTCCCGGATGTGATGCGGAAGACGTTCGATCAACTCTGGCGACATGGTGGCTGGGACCACTCAGTCAATTATCAAGCCTCCGAGACAGATGATGGTGAAACTGTCTACGAGTGGAATCCATACCGATAACAGTATCCACAGTAACAGAGCGAGTCGAGCATAATTGCTCTCCTGTAATTGGTTTCTCGATCAGTCACGCCATGGTCCCCATCGGAATTACGCCACGATGAAACCTATTGAGGACAGCCGCTGATCCCTAGGAGTAGGACCTTGAACAGGTCGATAAGCTAGCTGAAGACTCGCCTTCGTGCGTCAGGATGGTTGTTATTGATGATAGAGACGCCAGAGCCAGCCGGGTGTTGAGGCAGTGATTTCGTCGATAACTGATGTCCACGGGTGGTTGCCGTGGAACGCCCGGGCATAGGGAGCCGAGATGTCCGCTGCCTCACTCACAAGGAGCAATGAGCCGAAAAGGGCGTATTCGGGGAGGAATGCAACATCACTCCACAAGTACCGCGGGCGAAGATATCCGAGAGGCCGCCACAAACGGTGAGATCGAAGCGCAGCCAGCTCCTCGTCGGTAACACCGAGTTCACGAACGGCCGTCGGTGTGATCCCGCCTCGACGCGTTCCGTGGGCAAGGACGCCCTCCAAGAGTGTCTTCGTATGCTGTCTCTCCGCGAGATGAGTCAAGAAGTCGTACTGTAGCTCAGTGGCGAAATGTGCTTGCGTACGGACTGACACTGCCTGCTCGAAACCTTCCTGCAGGTACGGGTGTTTCCACGTTGGTGAGTCGAACTGGTGCTGATACGCGTGGCACAACTCCGACGCTAAATACGTGTACGCCGTCGTCTCGGGGAGCTGCCCTGGGCTCACGCCGATTCTGCCCGTCCGCGCGGAATATCGCCCGCCGATGAACACGAGCGTTAATGAGGCCGGCAGATCGCTCGTGAGAAGTGCGAGACGCTCCCTACGCGAACAGTCGTACACAAGATGTTCACGCCACATCTCGCGGTACGGTGTGGAATCGACATCGAGAAGGTCGTCGTAAAATCGCGTGAGTTCATCGAAGCGTTCGTGAAGGTCAGCCTCGCTTGCGAGAGGACCATCGGAACTCTGTAGGAGTGAATCGGTTAGGGGTGGTGCGTCCGGGTACTCCTTCCGGTACGCATCAACAGCGTCTGAACAAATTGACCGTAGCTGTTCGAAGAACGCCTCGTCGTGCATCTGAATGGATATAATGGTGGAGGGGAGTAAACTTCGTTCGATAGGTTGGATTAACTGTTTAAGCGTATCTATGCAGGAGCGGACTCTGCGGGTTCGACGTACTGGTACTCCCACTCGCGTCGAGCCTCAATTTCACGACGGCCACGACGGGTGAGCGTATAGACGTTCGTTCGCCGGTCTTTCTCGCCTTTCTCGACGAGTCCCTTCTCAACAAGCGTGTCGAGGTTCGGGTAGAGTCGGCCGTGATGGATCTCTTTCTCGTAGTAGTCTTCGAGTTCCTCCTTGATGGCGAGGCCGTGGGGCTCATCAAGGCCAGCAATCACGTACAGGAGGTCCCGTTGGAATCCGGTCAGGTCGTGCATCGTCCCGCTCCCTGATACGAAGTGCTATCCCATACGTCTGTTGTCCTGCAGATGGCGGTAAAACCTCTGCAAGCGCCGAATCGGATACCTGTATGTTTATACAGAGGACGTGAGAAATACCGCTGCGTATGACAGACCTGATCGTCAAATCGGCCGTAAAAGAAGCGCTCAATGACCACAACGTCTCGGCGGATTTCTACGAAGCACTGGACGACGAAGTAACTGAAGTGCTCGAAGATGCAGCCCGGCGTGCCGAGGAAAACGATCGGAAAACTGTCCAGCCCCGCGACCTCTAGCTCGGCTGGAAAGTACTACACCCATTGCCCGAATTCACCCACCTGTTTTTAAGACACTCGTGACTGGTAGATATCTCTATGAGTATGACAGCGGAGTCAATTCAAGTCGAGAACGTCGTTGCCTCATCCGATATCGGTCAAGAACTCGACCTCGAAACGCTCTCTGGAGACTTAGGAGCGACCGACTACGATCCCGATAACTTCCCGGGACTCGTCTATCGGATGCACGATCCCAAAGCTGCAGCACTCATATTCCGCTCGGGAAAAGTCGTCTGTACGGGAGCAAACAGCGTTGACGACGTGACGACTGCGCTTAACCACGTTTTCGACGAACTCCGCAAGTTGGGGGTCGATGTCGTAGCCTCGCCAGAGATTGAAATTCAGAATATTGTCTCAAGTGGGGATCTCGACCACACCCTCAATTTGAACGCCATCGCGATCGGTCTGGGCCTCGAAAGCGTCGAATACGAACCTGAACAGTTCCCGGGGCTTGTCTACCGACTCGATGACCCGGACGTGGTCGCACTCCTCTTTGGAAGTGGGAAACTCGTCATCACTGGTGGAACACAACTCGATGACGCTGAAAAAGCCCTGGTAAACATCGAAGATCGACTCAACGATCTTGGATTACTGAGCTAATCTGATTCCTCGATAGAATCCATCGAAGTGGTCGGCCGGAGACAGATGAGAATGGGGGCGGTAGATGATAGTGTTCAGACGTCAGCAGGAGATTGGGAGACGCCACTACTACTTGTGGCGTCCCCACTGTTGTCTTCCTCAGCCGATTCGAAGTCCGTTGTATCGTCGCCTTCTACTCCGAGTGCGTTGCACGCTTCGGTCGAATCAGCATCCATTTGGAGATGATCGAAGCGAAGGGATTCCTTCTCGCAGAGCCAGCAGACACACTTCTCAAAGGGAATATCTTCTTTGCTCGTCGGGTAGCCTTCGTCGATAATTGTGGCGGCGATGTGCTTGCCTTTCTCGAGAAGGTCCTGGACGCGCCCCGGGTCGGGACCGAAGCCATCAATGCCGGCACTCTCCGGTGGCCACGTCCGAACTTCGAGATCTGACTTCGCGAGGTACACGATCTGGCCCTAAGACGCACCAAGCGCCTTCATGTAGAGATTGATCTGATCTAGATGGCGCTTGATGGGTGGATTGAACCGATACCAGTTTGCTCGCGACTTGTAGTCGTAGACAGTGTTGGTGCCAGGCTCGTACAGGTCGGCATGGCCGATAATCGTGAGCCCATCCATCTCCATCTCGATTGCGACTTCGCTCTGGGTTTCGACGTCAAGGTCCGGGGTGACCTCGTTTTCCATAAACTCGTGGATGGTGGTTCCCGTATGGAAGGTGCCAAGCGCGTCGGTATGGTCGAGAAGACCGAGTTTTGAGTTGTAGCATTGGCGGGGGCACTTCGCGAGCTGACTCGGGTGGAAGGTGTAGGGGTCGAGCTCGGTGTGGCTATGCTCGTTGTTGAGCTGGATGAGTGTGGACTGGATTGCGGACTCGAAGTCGATCATAGCGAATCTCCTCTTCGAACGGCGTCGCAGCGATGGATGCGAGGCCCGTTCGTCGGTATGCGGGCGAAAAACAAGACTAATTCAATATTTTGAACTAGGATTCAAAACAGTAATGGTGCTGGAGATCCGAATACGTGTATGAGCGACTCTGGAACCACGGATCACACGGCAAAGGTCGCCCGGATTCGGGAGGTTGCGATGACGGTTCGTGAACCAAAAAATGCGGGAGAGATAGCTGAGGCTGCTGGTGTTGCCCGAAACACGGCTGAAAAGTATCTCACGCAACTGGTCGAAGCGGATAAACTCGCGACGATCCAGCGGGGCCGCGAGACCCGCTACTATCCAGATCCAGTCACCCAGTATTTCGATCAGATCCGTGACCTCGTCAACGACCATCGAAAAGACGAACTCACGGCTGAACTAGATGCAATCCGGGACGATATCGACGAGTGGAAAGAGGAGTACGATGTGGAGTCCGCTGACGAACTTCGGGCGACCGTCGGTGATGATATCCCGGCATCCGAACGCCAGCAGCGGCGCCACGACGCGGAGGATTGGGACTACTATGAGCACCAAGCGATGCTCATCAAGCAGGCGATTCAGCTCTATGATACGATTGAGGCGACTCGTGAGAGTCGTATTGCCTCCGCCAACTGACTCGGTGACAGTAAAATGGGAAATCCGCCGATTTCTGGAGACACGCATCTCCACCGATACGAGGTCCACAAACGAGTCACAAATCGACTTCAACGGGAAGCTGGCGTGACGACCGTAGAAGCCAAACCAAGTCCGATGCGGCCAGTCCGTCTCGTAGCGACCCTCGATCGCGCGGTCTTTTTTGACCAGAACACGGACGCTGGCGACGCGACACTTGAATTCGAGTGGCGCCCCCATTCCAAGCGCGATGAGTTCCGCATTCAGTATAATGAACCGGGGACCCCGTGGTCATGTGGCTGGCATCAAGACAAAACCCACGAGAAGCTCGGCCCAAGTCATTTCCAAGTTGACCACGAAGCGTGGCCAGCACCGCACCGTGAGTCTGCATCCTTCACAGACTCGAATCCGATGGCAATCCTCGAAACTTGCCTCACTGAGCTTCGTGACCGTGTCCCGAGTCTCCCGGACAGCGTTCGCCCGAGTCCGTAGGTCGCTACGCGATGGGTTCGGCGACGACAGTGTCGTGCTTGAGGTAGGGGATTTTGCGTTGGCCGTCGGTATCGAACTCGATGATATCGGCCTCAAAGAGAAGATTGAGGTCGCGACTGACACCGGAGACGTCGCGATCGAGGTCATCGGCGAGGGCGCGGACGGACTCGATATCGCCTTCACGGATGCGGGCGATGAGTTGCTGGCACTTCTCCGTGAGGATCTTCTTGGCGGTCGCTCGCTCGATGACGAAGACGTCCTCGAAACCGCTGGTAGCGAGGGAACGGGCCAGTCGGGATCGTAGTTCAGCGCCCCCGTCCGCGTTGGTGTGGTGGTCGGGGGCTATCGTCTTGTGTTGTAGTCAGACCGCAACAGAAATGGGTATTTCGACGTACTCGATCAGTATCGAGTGTCACGTGGTCGCCGCCCTCGGAGGCGGCCCGGCGTCTTTCCTGGCGGCTTCGGCGGCGGAGTGTTACGATCGACATGACTGTTCCAATGCTCGACCGCGTACCGACCGCCGTGTGTTTCGTAGATGTAGCCTTCGTACGTTCGATAGCTCGGTGAGTAGAACGTCTCTGTTCGCGTGAACCGGAACTTCGCGTCGGCGTTCGGCTTGTCCTCTGGATCCTCGGTGATTCGCTTGTGCTTGTACGCGTAACTGTAGCTGTCTCGTTCGTGCTCGCGACACCACCCGTCGATGAACGCTTCGAGGGCGTCCTCAGGGCTGTTGCCGATGAATCTGTCTCGTGGCATCTGTCTGGGTGTGGCTAGGCTGTGATCTGATGGTCGTCGACAGCCGTCCAGGTGTCCTCGCTGGACCCGCGACGCTCGTGAACAACCTCGAAGCCGTTGTCGGCTTCAATAGTACGAATAACGATGCGATGCTCGGTGTCGTTCCGGTGGCTCGCCATCGCGATCCCTCGGTCGTAGCGCGTTTTTGTCCACGTACAGAGCGTGGTTTCGCCTCGATGGACGAGTGGGTGAACTTCCTCGAGATCCGCGGCCTGCCAGTCGTCGCCTGCGCCAACGCGCTGCTCGTGGACGACGTCGGTTTGGAGGCGGTCGGGCCATTCGCGGATGACGACGCGATGGGACTGGTCGTTCGAGTCGATGGCGACGTTGGTCGTAGTGTCGACCATCGTCGACCAGTGGCAGAAGATCTTCGTCGGGAGGTGTGTGGACATAGTTCGATCGCACCGTTCGACTCAGTGTGGGCGAGGAGAAATACGAGGATAGGGCGGTTCTTGGCCTAGTCATTAAGACAGCTGTGGGAAAGAAACTCAGTACCTCACAAGGCATCGCCAGTTAGCCTGACCTGAGCCACCTGTTCTGTTGTGATGAGTCGTCGGTAACGGTCGAGCAACGCTGATCGAAGACGGAGCTGTCGCGTCGGCGGCTGACCGATAGTCCGGATAATCGGTTTCACTTCCGGGGTTCGTCGCTCTCGCGAGTGAACACCATCGTGCCATACGTCGTTTTCTGGCTACCACCCTGCTCAGAAGCACGGGCAGGGCCAGTGTAATAGTAACCCGCCAACCGGTCCTCTGACTCCCGGTATGTGAGTCGCGCCGTTCCGTCGTATGGCCCTTCATCTTCCGCCTGCTCATCGACGTCTGCACCTTCGTTTTCGAATAGATAGGCGAGTTTTGTGTGTAGCGTTCCGTCGGTCTGGAAACTGGCACCCGTGCTGACCGAGGGTGACCGCTCGGTTTCGAAGTGAACAATGATCTTGCTCCATGTCTGCTCGATATCCAGGGTTGCCGACATCGGCTGGTGCCCGCCGTCAGCGAGGTAGTCGTCCGGAATCTCGCCATCGTAGCTGGATTTGATCTCGCCCTCCCAGTGACCGGTCAGATCGGGAACGGCGACGATGAGATCGGGCATCCAGGGCTTGTTCCATAACCGCCGGTCGAACACTCGATGGATCAGCCCAAGTACGACTCCGAAGGCCAGCCCCGGAACGATCAGCGGCGGGATCTCGAACGGAACCTGCTGGTAGAGCCACGGGAAGACATAGACGTTCAATACAAACACGATGACGAACGCGATCACGCCCAGGATCGCCAGGAACGTCGACCGGAACTCGTTATCGCTGGAATAGACGTGCATTCATGCTATTGGACTCGGCGTTCTCCCAGTACGTTTCCAGAGCGTCGATGAACAGCTTGGCGTGCCAGGTGTCCCACTTCGTCGACCCGTTGCCGAAGAGATCGGTCACGCCGTTCTGGCACCGCCAGTCGGAGTAGTCGGTCTCCTGCAGGTAGGAGGCGATCTTGAGATACCGTTCCTGGAGGTCGTCGACGTACCGGCCCGGTGGCACTCTGTAGAGGAGACACTCGATGAAATAGGACGCAACGATATCGTCAGTGATGTAGCCGTCCGCGACGATCTCCTTGCGGGCGTTCTTGAACATCCGCACCGTCTCCTTGAACCGGTCGTCAGTGTCGTCCTGCTTGTCCGACCCGTGGTCTCGGTGGCGCGTCGGGTAGTTCACGACCGAGGAGATCGAGTCGGTCGGCCAGAAGACGATCCCCTCGTAGTAACCCTGCGGATAGTTGTAGTAGTGCTTGTACTGGGCGCAGACCACGACGTCGGCGTCGAGTGGGAGCCCCGGCGCGGAGACCTCTATCGCATTCCCGGACGGGTCGAACGTCCCCTCGGGATATGTATCCTGTAGAACGCTCAGCACGTCGTCGCGGAACTCGTCGTAGCCGTAGTCGAAATCCTCGACGTCCACGTCCTCCTGATCTTCCGGGTCAAGGTCGTGGAGATTGAAGTACTCGAACTCGTCGAGCCGAACGACGATATCGACGTCGCTTGAGTCGCGGATGATCGTGTTGTTCGCATACGAGCCCTGGAGGAAGTCGTGGAAGTCGATGTCGTCTAACGTATCGCTGTCGTTGAGCGCGTTCCGGATCTTGGTGTGGGTGTCCTGCGCGGACTGGAGGGCGGCTCGTTTCGGGTCCGTCCAGCTTTCGAGGGTGTCCTCATCAATGGCCATGGGAGCCTCTGAGAGAAAGCGTGTCGTTCATACACGTAGGTAATGCTTACCGACTTTTAATGATTCGCACAGCGGGGTGAAAGTGTTACCGGGAAGTCTTTGCCCGTCCACGGGGAAGATACCCATATCCGACCTATGGCTATCGACCCAGGGACGCTCGAATCGTGGTCCCAATACGATAACGGCCCCATCGAATCGGCGAAACGCACTCAGAACCGAATTCAGAACGAGCTACAGTCGAGTGATACGCTCGCCGACCCGGATTTTGACACGTATCTGCAGGGCTCCTACGCGAACTACACCATCGTGCGGGCGAGCAGCGACGTGGACATCGTTGTCCAGCTCACGGACATGTACTATGCCGATGTATCTGCGCTCAGTCCAGACGAGCGAGACAGATGGCGACGAACCTCCGGCGACCCGGACTACAGCTGGAACGAGTTCCGCACCGATGTCGTCGACGTGCTGGAGTCCCGATTCGGCTCCGCGGCTATCGACCCGGTCGGGAAGGCCATCGAGGTCAACACGAGCAATTTCAACGCCGACGTGCTCGTCTGCGCGAACCACCGGGACTACTATCACTACCCGAACGGCTACCACTCGGGGATCGCGTTCTTCGACCTCAGCAATACGAAGATCGTCAACTACCCCAAGCAGCACATCGACAAGGGGAGCACCAAGCAGTCGAGCACGAACAACCGCTTCAAGGAGACCGTCCGGATCTTCAAGCGAGCCCGAAACTACCTCGTCGACAACAACACGCTGGACAAGGAGAACGTCCCGTCGTACTTCATCGAGAATCTGCTGTACAACGTCCCGGATGGGCGCTACACGTACGACAAGCAGGATCGGGTGTTGAAGATTATCCGCTACCTGAACGAGACCGACTACAGCGACTGGACCTGCCAGAACGGCATCACCGACATATTCGGCTCGGGACCTGCCGAGTGGAACACCCGGTACGCGGACCAGTACGTCGACGCGATGATCAACCTTTGGGACAATTGGTAAGCCATGCACACGTACTCCACGGACAACGACCTCCGCCCGAAGGTCTACGGCGTCCTGGCACTGCTCGCATACGGGCTCACGATCCTCGTCGAGGTTATGACCTCGGAGCTTTCGACTGTTCTTCCGTTTGCGGCTGGATTCGTTGTCTCGTGGGGTCTCGCCTTCGCCGTCGTCTGGAAAGCCCATGTCGGGTGGTTCTGGAAGACCTGGCCTGCGCGAGCGCTGGGCATCACTCGTGTTCCGAACCTCAACGGGGAGTGGGAGGGCTGGATCGTCACGTCGTATGAGGGAGACATCGACGATGAGGCGCTCCATTCCGACGACAATCCCAGCGAGGACGGCCAGAAACTGAAGGCGTGGCTCGACATCGACCAGACGTGGCGTAAGATCAACGTCCACTTCAGGACCACACAGTCGCGCTCGGACAGTAACGGTGCGACCATGCTGACCGAGGAGGGAAAGTGGCCGAGCATCAGTTACCAGTACGAGAACGAGGGCTCCACGCTGGTCGAGGGCCTGGACATGCACTTCGGCACCGCCTCTCTCGAGTACCGCGACGAGGGAGACACAGAGACACTCGAAGGCCTCTACTACACCGGCCCAGGCCGTGAGAACAACGGGCACATGTATTTTGAGCGGGTTGAGTAACCGGAACAACTTTGCCGTTCTGACGGCCATCATGGTGCATGGGCGAGACGAAGAAGTGCCCCTCCTGTAACGGGAGTGGCGCAACGACCGATCCGCAAACAGGCTTTGGGGACTGTCCGAAGTGCGACGGCACGGGGACAGTCAGCCTGGGGATGCACGAAAAAATGACACAGGGCCAGCGCCAGGCCATTGGGACTGGTGGTGGCGCTGCAATGGGGTTCGCTGCTGGCGGACCGATAGGTGCGGTAATAGGTGGTGGGGTCGGCTTCCTTCTCTCGCGAGATGATGACGATGAAGGCGTTGGTGGCGCTTAGGATTGGGCGACACCGATAATTTCGAACCGTGCACCGCCGTCACTGCCTTCGGTCACATAGATCTCCCAGCCGTGGGCCTCAACGATCCGCTTGACAATCGCGAGTCCAAATCCGGTTCCCTCTCGTTTCGTTGTGTAACCGCTATCTAATACATCGTCACGTTCATTTTCAGGAATACCAGGTCCAGTGTCCTCAACGTAGAAGCCGTCTCTTGTACGGTCAACTCTCACAGTCACGTCGTCCTGACCATACTCGATTGCGTCGTGGAAGACAACCTAGGAGTTGAATACTCCGAATTAACGCCTGTGAAGACTGCGCTTCCTGCGGACACTGCGGTTGTGCCTGCAAAGCGCGTCCTTGAAACAGGAAGTCCCTGCCCCAAAGAGCGAGCGTCAGCGAGCAAGTAGCAGGGGTAGCTCACAGCCCGTCAAACATCACGGCGAACTGGTCGAGGCGGCGGTCGAGGTCGATGGCGTCGTGGACGTAGAGGTGGCGATCGTAGAACTGCTCGACGTCCTTCGCGCGCTCTGGAGCCTGCCCGCGGGGTAAATCGAGAGCAAGCGTGAGCCCGCATACAGGCGTGTACGTCTGTTGGAGTTCCTCTTGGTAGTCACCAGGGGAGCCGGGCTTGCCGTCGGTGATGATGAGGACAAGGGGGGAGTCGCGGCGCTGCTCGAGGAGGCGGCGGGCGAGTCCGAGAGCATCAGTGAGAGGCGTCCCGCCGCCCGTCTTGCCGCTCAGCAGACTCGCTTGGACGTGTTCGGTCTCGACGCTGAATGGTTTGATGAGGCGGGCGTCCCCATGGACGAAGTCTATAATGGCGACGTTGATGCCGAGGTCCTCGCAGGCCAGAGCGAACCGTGCAACGGCGTCTTCGGCGGTGTCGATGAGATTGCTCATAGAACTGGAGCGGTCGAGGACGAGGACGAGGTCGTACTGTTTCTCGTCACCCTGTTGGCGGACGCTAAAGGCGTCGACGTCGCCGCGGGCGAGAGCGCCAGCGCGGCGCCGGTCGAAGCTCCCGCTGGTGACACCGCTTCGGGTCTGGTCGCGACGACTCTCTCGGAGCGCCATCCGGAGAGTGCCACCGACGGCGTCTGCACCCGCGGTCGCAGCTTGCCACCTCGCGGGAGGTGCCTGCTCACCGATCTGCGGGAGAACCGAGAGCGAGTCGATACTTCCCTTTCCTGCGCCGGTGCTGCCACGGTGCCGTGCGGTCGACGTGTCGGGACTCTCGCTGCTCTCGTCGGTGTCGCCGTCGCTCACGAGATCTTCGAGGGCGGCTACGGTTTCTTCGAGGTCGCGTTCGAGCGCGTCCTGATCGGGAGTGGCGCGGTTGGCTTCCTCGTGAGCGGCGTCGTGGTCCGCGCTGAGTGCGTCGGCTCGTTCGTCGATGGAATCATCGTACACTGGCTCGGCGAGCGGTGCTGCGGCTTCCTCGGCCGGCTTGCCGGTGTTGTCCGTCTCGCCGTCTTGGACAGTGCCGTCAGCGGCGGGGTCGTCGAGCGTGTCTGAGTCGATATCCGCTTCATCCTCACCCGTCGTGCCGATGCTTTCGTTCTCCGTGTCGTCCGTGTCGCCGCCGTCTGTGCCGCCAGCCGCGTCTCCGACCTCTCCATCATTTTCAGATGGAACGCCGTCAGCGCGATCGTCGGGCGCTCCTGCGCCATCCGTGTCTCCACCGGTCGTGTCGGACGTATCTGAGGTATCTGAGCCGTCTGAGGTCGCCTCCTCGTCGGTACTCGCGGCCTCACCGCTGTCGCGCCCGGCGCTGTCACCGCCGAGGAAGTCCGAAAGCGACGCCTGCCCGTTCGACGGGGCACTCGACGCATCGGACGCTCCGCTACTGTCTGCGGCGCCCTCGGTGGGCTCTCCGTCTCCCTGCTCCTCAATGCCGCTCTCTTCGGCCGCCGACCCTCCGATCTCGTCGGACGTGGATTCAAGATCTTTGGCGCTGGACTCTCCAACACCACTGTCACGTTCTCCTTCCACGGAGTTTGCACTGCCAGCACCCGTCCCCGACTCGTCCGGCGAGGCGTCCGTCGACTCGGGCTGGGCGTTAGGCTCGGCATCGGACTCCACATCGGACTCGGACGAGGCTCCGTCGTCGTGTGCAGAGGCCCCGGCGTCGTCGGGAGCGAGCTCGTCAGCGGTGTCTGCCGTCCCGATTTCCGGGTAGGCGAGGACGTCTGTGGAGTGCCCGTCCTGAGTCTGCTCGAGAGAGACGTTCTCTGGGTCGAAGTCCGCCGGCGGCTCCGCGGAAGCGTCGTCACCCGATGCCTCCGAGGGGTCGCGGTCAGCTGGCGACTCACCCTGCTCGCCGTTAGGAGTATCTCCGGACGTCTCCGGACTGTCGCCGGTTGGCGACTCCGAGACGTCACTCGGGTCGGCGTCTGCGGCGCCGTACCCACCGGATCCATCCTCCGGTGACTCATCGGGTACCTCTGCGTCCGTGTCGGGGTCAGCGGACGGTTCGATCGACTCGCCCTGTTCGCACTCGTCGGGTATCGACGAGTCGGACTGAGAGGGCGATGAGGGCGTGTTCGGACTACTGCCACCCGTTGCGGCGGTGTTTTCGTCTTCTTGACCCTTCTGGTGGTAGTCCTCGTCCATCTGGTTGAGGAGCGGCTTGATAGTCTGTTCCCAGCAGTCGAGCACGGCATCCCCACGCTTCACGGAGTCGGGTTCACTGAGGACGGTCGCGAGGAGGTCGTCGAGCGCGTCTTGTGTCTGCGCGAATGCCGCCGCATCATCCTGGGACTGGAAGGTGAGCCGGGGGTCGTCTGGGTCGATGAGGACGTCACTCTTCCCAGAGTCATAGATGCCGTAGTCGTAGAGGTAGGACTGGATCGCGTCCCGGTAGGTGAAGGTGATAGTAGCAGTGTCGGGGAGATCGCTCGCCATCTGAGTGAGACTCCGGTTGACGAGCTCGAGGCGGTCGGCGGCGAGCTGACTTTGTGCCGCTCGGAGTTGGTGTTCGATCGCGGCGTCCTCGGCGTAGTTGATGAGGCCGTGGACGAACTCCTGATACTCTTCGTCGACGCGCTCGTCAAGGTGGTCGGCGACCGTCGAGATGTTCGTGTAGCGGATGTGGCCAAGTTCGTGTAGTGAGAGGCCGAACTGCTGGGCGCGGTCGGCCGTGAGCTGGTCGTCGAGCGGGAGGTTATCGAGATTCGCCGGATTGGTGGAGATGAGAACGAGGTAGTCGCCGTCGACGGCATCGACGAGCTGCTGGGCGGCCTGCTGGTCGAAGTCGGTCGCATCGGCGTCGATTAGGCGATCGGCGTCAGCCGGGAGAACGCACGCAGTCTGGACGTGTGATGTGAGGACGACTTCGATGTTTTCGCCGGTATGGGCTTGGATGTACTCGGTCAACCGTCGGGTTCGCTGTTGGGAGCGGCGGGCTTGCGCTGGACGGTCGGGAAGAACGGACCGTGCGGTGTCGGCGCCGCTCGACGCGGCTGTGAGTGATGGCATAACTGGAATCACCTCTGATGAAGACGGTTGGACGCGGCTACGTGCCGTCGCGCGAGAGAAACCCCTGCTGGCGACAGCAGGCCGGGGAGTCAGGTGTCTTCGAGTTTGTCGTAGGTATCGTCGGGGTTCTGGTGGGGTTCGGCGCTCGCCTTCACGACGTGTTTGAGGGCACCGCGAACGCTCGCCCCCAGATCGTACCAGTCGATGGCGTCTTCGAGCTTCCGGGTGGAGAGCGTCGGCCACGTTTCGTTGTCGCGGGTGGCGTTCGCGAACTCGACCATCCGACGGAGGCTGTCTCGGTCGATGCGCTGGCGACTCGTGTTGTACTTTTGATCGAGAAAGTCGATCTCGTCCTGGGGGTCCATATAGTCGAAGAAGATGGTTTGGAAGCGGTCACGAGTCGCGGCGTTCATCGGTTCGCTCCCTCGGTATTCGCGCGTTGGCGGGTTCATCGTGACGACGATTCGAGCGGCCGGGTGCGGGATGATCTCCTCGCCGGATTCCTTGACGGTGAGGACGTTCTGATTAAGGACCTTCTGGAGGGCCATCATCACACCCGCCGGCGCGGCGTTCACCTCGTTGATGACGATCGTGTAGCCGTGCTTCATCGCTTTCGTGAGAATGCCGTCGCGGAAGACAACGATGCGGTCCTCGTTGACCGTAGAGATACCGAGGAGGTCCTGGGCGAGCATCGAGGCGTCGGCGTCGACGCTGACGAGGACGCGATTCGTCTTGTAGTGGAGGTATTTGAGGAGGTAGTTCTTCCCGGCGCCGTGGGGGCCGACCAGTCGGAGACCGCGGTTGCCGCGGGCGAGCTTCATCGCGGTCGCTTCAAGCGTGTCGAGCTGGACATCCTCCATCGTCGTTGTCTTCGGTGCGATTACCTCATCGGCCCGCGTGGGCATATCGCGCTTCCGGACGATATGTGGGTGGTCGTTGTCCTCGAGAATAGGGAGCCCGTGGAAGGTTGCCTCTTCGACTGGCATCGAGGAGTCGACGACTGCGAGCGGGTCGCCGACGTCCTGATCGACGTCAGTGATGGAGTAGACGGTCGCCGAGCCGGAGGTGTCATCGCCGAGGCGTTCACGGTAGCGAGCGAGGGCGTCTTCGGCGATCTTTGTCTCGACCTGGACGTACTGGCCGGCCTGCTGGACGATGAGTTGGGCTTTGCTCCCTGTGAGCGTCGGGATATCCGTGAGGTCCTCGGGGTCTGCACGGTGGAGTTCGCCGAACGTGGTGTACCCCGTGTCGATGAGGTTCTGCTCGACGCTCTCGCCGACGCCGTCCAAGACGGTGAAATCAATACTGTCGGCAGAGGCAGTGAGAGCGTCGACGTGTGCGGCGAGTTCGGTCGGGCAGTCGCCTTCTGGGGTGACGCTCGTGATGCGCTGACCGCCGTCGCTGTCGCGGTCGAGCGTGTAGATTCCGTTGTTAGCCCCGTCCTCGACGAGCTGGGTGACGGTGTCGCCATCGAGGTCGAGATAATCGCTGGCGCGGAGGTGAAGTGTCTCGATTGGGAGATCTCCGCCGGTTTCTTTGATGAGGCCGGCAGCGAGGTGGCTGAGGAACCGTTGCTGGTCGTCGGTACTCATGGACTGTGGGGCTACTTGTGGCATAACTGGTCAATCGCGTTCACGGACTGAGGTGCGGGAAAAACGGACTACAGTGAAGCCGTAGTAGGAAGTGGAGTTGAGAATGGATCGCTCACTAGTCGCAGATAGCACCGCCATACGAGCGTGGGTAGGTAGGAGAGAACCGATTCAGGTGGTATACAAAATCAAACGTCAAAATCATCAAGTAATCTATTTTCTCGAATACAGCACCTTAGAAAGGCTTACTGAATTTCTGCTTCATAAAAGATTGGCTCTAAATCATCTATAGAAACCGCGCGGAAGTCAGATATCTTCGCAGATTGAGCTTCGTTCTCTACCAGATATGATTTTGCAAACAACTGGTTTGGAGATTTGAACGCCCCCCATGCATTTTCAGGAACATTGTTTGAGGTGATGGGGTTTTCAATTGCTACGGTCTCAACACTTGAATCACTAATGGAAATAATAGGTTTCACAACCTCTGTAGCTCGTTCTGGAATATCTGTCACTCTATATCGTTTTGTGTTCACTTCCTCAAGATAGGGAGGTTTCTTCACCGGGCTTGAATCGAAGATCTCGTCGTATCGGTCCACTCCAAACGGTATATCTGGATGGAATATTCGTAATTCAAATCGTTTCACTGAGTCAGTACTACGTCCATAATAATAGACGCCGGTATACAAGACTGAACCATCAGCAAGTCTGGAGTGTGCACGAATGAATGGACGATGGAGTGAGAAGTTCTCCCTGTCTCGGAATACTTCTTCAACCTTTGATGCTATTTCTGGAATGTTTTCTGTCCCGTGCGTCAAGGATTCCACTCCTTCTCCAAAAACCTGGTACGTTGGATCCTCATCTACATCAGACGACCGGCCGAATTGGATAGTGAACATCGGGCTGTCCGGACAAATATTGGATGAGTATATGTCTGCTAGATCAACTTGATCAGACGAGAACGAACCCTTCCAAGACCGGGTTTGGTATTTTGCCTCCTCTAAATCAAGAATGGCATTCGAGGGGATTGGAGATTCGTACCCCCCAGTGGTAACAGCATAAGACTCCCCATCGAGTTCTATTTGCATATCATTTAGTTGAGAAAGGTATAATAAGTATCTTGTGTGGACCCAACCCGAAAGAGTGGTCTCGCAGCACCCTTTGTACACCGTATCGGTCACGCCGATCTTAGCTCATCCAAGGCATGCTACGTAAGAAAACCATGAGAACTTGGGCTAATTTCGATTGGGGAGAGTATCTCGGGCTACTGATTAAGAGATTCTTGGATGGTGTTCTGGACGCGCTGGGCGTCAGTATCTGAGAGGTCGCGCTCAGAGGCGGCTTCGACGCCGGGAATAGCGAATGCCTCACCGAGAGCATCGCTAAGCGTCTGCTGGTCGGGCGCGATACTCGATTCGTCGTCATCGGCCTGAAGGTCGTGCTCGCGGGCGGCAAGCTGTATAGATTTCCCGGGTGAGAAGAGGATGTCACGGGCGACCTCGTTGTAGGCTTGGAAGGTGTCGGAGGCTCGCGAGCCCTCGAACTCGCCGAGGGCAACGAGAAGTGACAACTGGAGGTTCCAGAGTGTGGGACAGGAATCTGGCATCGCGATGCGCGTAGCTCGAGTACTCGCGCTCTCGGCGTACGTGCTGGGAATTCCGAGATAAACGTAGAAGTCGTCGACGTCGAAGGGGAGTTCCTCAAAGTCGATCGCGACCGAGCGGGCGCGAACGAGGACATCGTCGACGGTGGTCGTTCGCGCGTCGAGATCGTCATAGATGTTTCCCCACCACTCCATGATGGGGACGCGGTCATGCGCGCGTTCGTGAGCAGCGTTCGTGACATCGCCGACGTGTCGCCGTGAGTACCGCTGGCCGACACCGTACATAACCGTCCCCGATCCCGGGAAGAAGAGGAGGGGTTTCGCCCACATCGTCTGGGAGCCACGGAAGTCGTAGCCGGTCTGGATACCACCGTAGACCGTCATAGTCCCCGTCTCGTCATCTCTATCGTCCTCGTCACTCCTGTCGCTCATCGTGGGGTCGACGTCGGCGAGCGCATCGTATTCGCGAATAGCGGCCTTCGTTGAGCCATCCGACTGGCTCATATCGAGTTCGCGGCGGAAGCCCGGGAGGATGACAGTGAGCTTCGCAACGCCACCCCAGTCCCGCATATCCGCCCATCCGAACGCCTCGTCGGCACCGTGCTTTTGGAGCGCACCCATTAGCGGAAGGTAGGCCTCTTCAGGGTTGATGATCGAGTACCTGGAGGTCGCGATCTGCCAGCGGAACTTGACAGGGTAGCCGAGTGCCGCGAGAGCGAGACGACGGCGGTCGATGATGTCCTGGTGATCGGTGACATCAAGGAGACGGTCACTTGGTGCGTTCGCGGCGAGCTCTTCGACGGACTGGCCAGTTGCGGCTTCGAGAAGATCGGCGTTGAGGCCGTCGACGTCACGAATCTCCTCAGGGTCGATCGTCTCGTCCGCTGGATCGACAAACTCGTTGACAGCGCGGAGTTCGCCGCTGCTGGCCTGCGGAAGCGCCTTGATGATGGCTTTGAGTGAGCGGGCTTCACTCGCGTCCGCGTTGAGGAAGCGGCGGCCAGCAGGCTCGATACCGTCCGGATAGTCGACGGTTGTTGCGTCCGCGGGAGTGAGCCCGAGGAAGGGAAGCGTCTGTTCCTTCGCAATAAGTGATCGGACATCGATACTCTCGTCGACCGCGAAATCACGGTCACTTCGTGGCGCATCGCGGTGCTCTGAACTGGGCTGATTTTCAGCTGACATCGTGAATAACCTCTAGGATTGAGTTTGACGTGGGAGGATTGTCGTCCGCCTAGTGTGCGCTGAGGGGCGTTTTCACCGCCCTCTACCACTCGATGGGAGGAAGAAATCCGCCTACGCCGTGCGGTGCTGTGCGGGGGGCGGTGGGGGTTCGGTCGGTCGTGGAGCGCCTACGTCCGTTCGGGGTGGTGCTCGACGACCTCGTCGCGCTTCAGGGACCGACAAAGCACGGTGCCGTCCTCGAGGACGGCCGCATTCGGATTGCTGACATCCATAATTCGGTTCTCGAGTGACTTCCGGTTCGCGAGATTCGTCTTCCGGACGCTCCCCTTCGAAGCGTCCCAGCCTCGGAAGTGCGGGTGGTCGGCTGCCAGCTCGCGAACCGCGGCTTCGCTCTCGCCTTCGATAAAGCACGCAAGCCGCGTCGCGCCTGCGCCGACGTCGGGGAATCGGACTCTGTAGTACATATTTGAATACGCCTCACCTCCCGTAGGTGGAAAGAAAGCCGGGGTGAGAGGTCCGATCTCGATCAGCAGGCGGCTCGATGTTTTCGTAGTCAGGACGGTAAGCCGAGTCACCCGATGCTTCGATGTTCGCCGCAACCCGTGCAGCGTTGGTCGATCGAACCGGATGGCGTCGTCGAGGGGGAGAGTTCGCCTCCGCAATAGGGACACTCGGCGTCTTCGTCGAGCGTGACGGGGAGGTCGTCGCGACTGACATTGTCGGCGATGGCCTGCCGGTAGAGTGAGAAGGCTTCGGCGAGGTTCCCTGCTGCCCACTCGTTCGTGGGGAGGGCGAGACCTTCGCCGAGAGCGCCGTTCCAGAGGTAGACGCGACCATCAAAACCGTAGAGATCGATGGTGAAGACGCGCCACTGGGCGGTCTCCGCGAGCAGGGTGATATAGTCCTCGTGGAGTGCGTCGACGTGGGTGTCCGGGTCGAGCTGGGAATGGTCTTCGGCGAACGCCGCGACCTCGTCTTCGTCGAGCGGGAGCGGGTGCTCGGTCAATGCTGTGAAGGTACGTGGGCTGGTGTTGGCCATAATGAGTCTCCTCGCGGGTCACCTGTAACGGCCGGAGAGAAACCCGATCGAGTGATGGGGAGTTCTCGTTGGGATCACTCACGGGGAGGACGCCGGGTTACGAGCGGACGTCACGGATTCGAGCGGCAAGTTCTCGACGAAGAGTGACGAGTTCGTCTCTGAGCTGGTTTCGCTCGATGGTTTTCACTCTGAGTTTGCGGTGGAGGTCCCGCAGCGACCGGCCAGCTGTCGGGGATGGGGGCGGCGTGGGTTGGTCGGACGCTTCCTTACGGTCGGAGCTGGCTTCGTACTCAGGTATGTCGGCACCGCGAGCGCGGAGTTCCTCGACAGCCTCCCAGAAGTCCTTTCCAGAGGGATACTCGCCGGTAGTTGTGACGATGCCTTCTTCGAGGGCAACAATCTGGAGGGCATCGAGAACGATGAGGCCGTTCCGATAGATCCAGCCGTCGTCCATCTCGGCGAGGCGCGTCCCCGAGTCCGAGTTCGTCCAACAGGGGTTCCGTGATTTCGTGCCGTCACTACGAGTTTCCGTAATTGGCGAGTCGAGGCGGATTTCGGACGGTCGCGTCGTCTCGACCGCCCGGTAGACGTCTTCGATGTTGGTCGTGGATGTTGGCGGTGACCGTTGAGATGGAGACGGCGAGGGGGCCTCAGGCAACGCGTCCATGGGCGACTCTGAAACCTCAAATGAGGTATCTGCCTGTGGCTGCGGGGTCGTGAACACGTCGACAACGTCGTCGATGAACGCCTGCGCCGGCTGCGTTTCGGTGGGCGTCCCGACGAGATGTTGGCCGGACATCGCGACGAAGCGGGCGGAGTCGTAGACTTCGATAGAGGCGTCCGGAAAGGTGTCGTGGGTGGGAAGATCGTCGGCAACAGTCGTGACGTCATCGGGGAGCTGACCGCGGCAGAGGATGTGTACGCCTGTTCCAGAGGGGGAGACGTCGGCGTACGAGTCTGCAGTCTGCAAGTGCTCGTGAACGACAGGATGGATAGCGCCAGTTCCCGGATCACGAGCATCGTCGTAATCGACGACAACGAGGTCTTCGTCGGAGTACTCGTCACGGTTGCGGATGACGTACGCAAGGGCGAAACCGGCGGAGAGCTTCTCGACCCAGTCTTGGGCGGACTCGAAGTCCGTCCAGACCGTGGGGTTCTGAGCATCGACATACCGCTTGGGCCAGTCCGGATAGGCATAGGGCGCTCGTGGGACCTTTCGGTCGTTGTCGGTTGGCTTCCAGGTCAACCACTGGTCGTGGTCACGACAGTCTGCTGGATAAGTGGCCGTCTCAAGCGCAGGGGTCGGGGGACTCGTGAATGGCATAGTGGGATATGAGGAAGGGAGGTGACGATGTTATCTGCGCGTCTATCCCGATCGCGCAGGAGAAACCAGTAAATGAATCGACGAGGATCTACAGGGGCAACGGTTCAGTGATTGCCGTCGGACAACCTAACGCGGTGGCCTAGAGGAGAAAATCATTGCGTCGGCAGTCGTGTGGATTAGCCTACGGCTGTATATTTTGAAATGATCCATCTTCTTGATTGTTTGAAATCGATGTGGTCGGCTTGAAATTAGATTCAGAAGCACCCATATTCAGGGAGAACTGTACTTATTTGACCAGTATGCGATGAGGGGAACGCCGAGGAGAGTAGGCAACAACCACGCTATAATTCCCAGTTCGGACGTGAGGTTGACAGCTGAAACGGCACTAACCGTAGCAATAAACGCACCAATCATCCGTTGGAGGTGGCTGACCATCCATTCCCCAGAATTCTCACCATAGAATGAATGAATATCCAGTGTTCCGAACGCAATGCCGATTCCACCGAAGACGATCATCACAACCCCGAAAGAATTCCCATCAAGAAACCAGTTGATGCCCCACAGACCAAGTCCAGCACACGCAAGAACGACGCTCCCAGCAGCTCCCCAGTCGACCATATGGGCAGTACTGGTCGGGCGTTTTCGAGAGAGTACACGGTATCCTGAGAACGCAAGGTATCCACTAAAGATCGCAACGAGGGTGAGGATGATACGGAACGCCACAGGGTCGATAGCTACTAGGACGAACACTGTGGCAACAACAACGCCCATCGATACGAGAAAGACCTTCCCGGCTTGACGATGTCTCATTCCTCCCTTTTTGGTCACGAGTGCGCCGAGGCCAGCGAACAGAGCGGCTATGCCTGCAGCAATGTGCAGCCACAGTGACCACACCTCAACTGTCGGCATAGCTGAAATTCAGAATATGACTTCATAAAGATTGGTGCGTAATTCGATATCCTCTGGTTGAATTTGTCGGTCGTCAAAATGTGGTCGGCCACGTTCGAGAAGTCAGGCTTCGACCATCGGGAAACACGTATCCTGGATGTCGTGGTAGCGGTTGCGAATCGTGACCACACTCACGTTCGCGGCCTCCGCAAGTTCGGATTGCGTACACGAGTCACTGGAAGGAGAATCTGAGTGGTGCGTGGCGACATAGAGGGCAGCGGCGGCGATACCGACGGGATGCTTCCCGGAGTGGATGCCTGCCTCCATAACGTCCTTGAGGAGTTCCATCGTAAACCGCTTGGTCTCTTGACTGAGATCGAGTTCCGAACAGAGGCGGGAGAGATAGTCTCGTGGATCGGGCGGCGGGACTTCGAGCTCGAGTTCGCGGACGAGATATCGGTAGGTGCGCTTGATACGGATTTTATCGTCGATTCGACTGACCTGCGTGAGGGCTTCGAGATCCTGTGGGAGGCCAGCTTGCCGGATTGCGGCGTAGACGGCGGCAGTCGCGACGCCTTCGTAACTCCGACCGGGAAGGAGGTCCTGATCACTGGCCCGGCGGCAGATGACGGCGGCGATGTCGTGGTCATCGTCGGGGAGATCGAGAGCAGCGGCCATACGCTGGATTTCTGAAAGCATCGCCTTGAGGCCGCGTTCCTTCGAGTTCCCAGTCCGGGACCGTTGTTGCCACGTGCGAAGTCGGGTCAGCTGCGCTCGCCGTTGTGAGGAGATGGTGTTCCCGTGGGCATCCTTGTTGCGCCAGTCGATCTCGGTTCTGAGGCCAAAGTCGTGCTGGGTTGGCGTGAGTGGACTCCCTGTGTGGGACTTCTGTTCCCGTTCGTCCGCAGAGAAGGCCTGCCAGTCGGGGCCGCGGTCGATAGCATTCTCCGTGACGACGAGTCCACAGTCAGCACACCGGGTTTCTCCATGAACGTGGTCGACGTGAAGATCTCCGTCGCACTCGGGACACGTAGCGGTCCTAGCAGCGACGGCGGCGTCAGTGGTCTCGGATGGTCCAGTCGTACGTTCCGAGTCGGGTATCTTGCGAGTCCGAACCCGGTTGCTATCGGGAGTGGATGAATCGTTCTCGGTCATAGTGAGGGACGGAGAGGGATCGGTGATGACTCCCGCCACCTCACGTCTGGGGAAGAAAAACAGGAACCGGGAGGTAAGACGGTGGATGCGGCTCTAAGATAGGGAGGACACCCCTGATACCGAGTGAAAATCACCAGGTGTTCAGCGGGAAGTTGAGGACGAGGAGTCCGAGCGAAGGAAGGACTTGAGACGGTCGAGACGCCCACCTGAGTCGTCGGCTGTGGAGAGCTCGAGATTGCCATCGTCGTCAGCGTGGGTGTCGGCGACATACTCAACGATCGCAACGAGCGTTTGGTCATCCAGGATGTCGACGAGCATGTCAGTATCGAGGGCACGGACTTGGACTTCGGCGTCGTTCTCGAGGGCGTCTTCGAGTTGGGAGTTACGGACGTGGATACGCCGAAGTTTCTTTGTTCGCTCATCAAGTTCGGCTTCGAGTTCGTCTATCCGCTCCTCTCGAGCTTCGAGTTCGGCTTCAAGACGGTCGATTTCTGCCTTGTAGAGTGATTCTGCGCCCTCGCCGCGTCGGGGAGAATCGCGGCCACGCGTCCGACCGCTACTGTGGGATGACCCCAGATCGGACGGTGATGAACTGCCCGTCGCCGGGGCGTCGGCATCGCGGTCAGGGGTGTAGTCAGGAGCAGGCGACCAGTCGCTTGCCGATGGGGCGGCCTCCGACTTGTCCTCCTCGTACTCGGGGATGTGCGCGCCGCGAGCACGAAGCTCGTCGACGGCCTCCCAGAAGTCCTCCCCAGAGGGATAATCTCGTTCGCCAGTAATGATGCCTTCCTCAAGGGCGACGACTTGGAGAGCGTCGAGGCCGATGAGACCATCGCGGTACACCCAGCCTTCATCGAGCTGGGCGAGGCGCGTGCCAGACGAAGAGTTCGCCCAGGATGGATCCAGTGACTGCGTACCGTCAGCGCGCTCCTCAGTGACAGTCGAGCGGAGGCTGATGTCTCTCGGTCGGACGTGCTGGATGGCGTCGAAAACATCCTGAATGTCACTCGTGGTCTCGACGTCTTCGATGTCCTCGCGAGTAGTATCCGGTTCAAAGGCGACTTCATCGGGGGTCGCTGCGGAGACGGTCGCATAGTCCTCGACGAGCCCATCAAGGAAGGTCCGGCAGTCGCGCGTCTCGGTGGGTGTACCGGCGATGTGTCTGCCGGTCATCGTGATGAAACGCGCGGACTCGTAGACCTCGATCGACGCCTCGGGAAGGGCCTCGTGTTCGGAGAGGTCGTCAGAGATGGTCTTGACGCGCTCGGGGAGCTGACCGCGGCAGAGGATGTGAACACCTGTTCCAGACGGAGAGACATCGGCGTAGGAATCGGCGTCAGCAAGATGATCATGGACGAGGGGATGGATTTCACCCGTTTCGGGATCGCGGGCGTCGTCGTAGTCGATGACGACGAGGTCGGTCTCGAAGTCGTTGCGGTCGGGAATAACGTACGCAAGTTGGTGATGAGGGAGTTTATCCGCCCACTCTGCTGCGGTCTCGAAGTCCGTCCAGATGGTTGGGTCCTGCGCGGAGACGTACCGATCTGGCTGGTTTGAGTTGTGGTAGGGTGCGCGGGGAATCTTGCGGCCGTCATCGGCTTCCTTCCAGGTCAGCCATCGTGAGACCTTCATACGGTCCTCGGGATAGACGCCTGACTCGGTTGGTGGGGCGGGGAGATCGCTCGCCATGAGTAGTCAACTCGCCAGAATATATGCAGTTCTCTGACTTTAGTCCATGGGAGGGTGTCGCGAAGGGGAGATGATGCAGTGGTCAGGCCGCGTGCGTATCGTCGAGGAGGAGATCCGCAAGGAGACGCGCGCCGACCTTGTCGAGCGTCTGGTTGCTCGAGGCGTCGTGAGGGTGGTGGATACAGGCCGGGCATCCCTCATCACATTCGCAGTCGGCAACGCGAGTCTGTGCGAATTCGAGGGCATCCTCGAGGTGCTGGAAGACGCGACGAGCGAGGCCGACACCACCAGGATGGTCGTCGTAGAGGACAATCGTAGGGTGGCCGGTTGTGTCGAGACGCGAGATTGCGAGCCCGCGCATATCGCTGCGGTCGCAGAGGACGGTTGCTGGAAGGACGCCCAGCAGTGCGTTCGTGAGGGCGTAGAGGCTCCCCTCGAAGGACGGCGATGGCGCGTCAGGGTCATCCGCGTTGGGATGCTCCTCGGTGAAGGCATCCCGAATGGTGGGCGGGATGCTGATGACGAGACCATCCGAGGAGAGTTCGGTTTCCGGAAGGTCGGTCTCGATGGGAACAGGTCCATTCGAACTCCCGGACTGGTGGGTGTAGTAGCTAACGACGGTTTCGCTGACGGTCAACTCGGTGAGCTGAACGGCGGGAGGTGCTGTGTCGGCGCTTGCGTCACCGCCGTCAGTCGCAACCTCAGGGTCGGCTGTGCCGGGAAGGCCGCGTGACTCGTCGGCGTCTTGGAGCGTGAGCGTGCGGTCTGTGACCGCGCTAGTCGTGTAGGTCGCGTTTGTAGGCTCGACCCACGCGATTGGCGAAGCAGAACCGGATGCTCCCGGCGAGTTTTCCGGATCGAGATCGACGTCGATGACGCGGTATCGCTGGCCTTGATGGAAGTAGATCGCGCCGGGGTGGGCATCACGAAGACCGGAGGCGAGTGGAAGTTCACCGAGGACGTCGAGCTCGTTACTCGCGGGGATATCCGGGGAGGACTGGTCGTCCGGTGTCACAACGATACGGAGCGAGCGCGAGTTGATCGACCGGAGGGAAACGTGCTGGCTCGGCGGCGGTCCCCCGTCGGGGACGTACGTCCATGTGAGATCTGTCGATGTGAGCGAGCGGTCGAGGACGCCGGCATTGGTGAGTGCTGAGACGTACTTCGGGAGGTCGTCGCCAAACCAAGTGTTGTCGTCGGTGGAGAGGGGGGCTTCGGCGGCGGCTGCCGGAAGGTGTTCGGTAAGGACACGTGGGTTCTGGGGGTTGCATTCAACGGATTCGACGCTGCCGTCAAGGAGATCGTCCGGATGGTCGAGTGCGTATTGGTCGAGCGGATCTGCGCCGCCGACGAGGCCGACAATGCTCGGGTCGGTCCCCCGGCCGGCACGGCCGGCTTGTTGGAAGAGTTCCATCCGTGTTCCCGGATAGCCGTCGACGAGGACGGCGTCGAGGTTCCCGATGTTGATCCCGACCTCGAGGGCGTTCGTGCTCCAGACGACGCGGATGTCGCCGGAGTGCAGCCCGGCTTCAAGTTCTTCTCGCCGCTCGTCCGAGAGTGCGGCTTGATACGCGGCCACGTCGTCGGCGAGGCTGGGATAACCGTCACGCTGGAGGCGGCGAGCGGTGACCTGAGCGTACTGTTCGGCCGCTTGTCGGCTTCGCGTGAAGACGATGGTCTGGAGACCGCGTTCGACGAGCGCCGCTGCGAGACGTGCAGTTGTCCGGTGTGTCGATCGAGCTTGCCCCTGCTGGCCGCGGGGCGGTTGCCAGAAGAGCCAGTGCGTTGAGCCGCCAGCACTTGTGTCCTGGTCGACGACGTGAACGTCGGCTGGGTCGACGCCAGTCAGCTGGACAGTGTGCTGGCGAGGGTTGTCGATGGTGGCTGAGCAGGCGACGATTGTCGGGTCAGCGTCGAAGGTTTTCGCGACCCGACGGAGTCGTCGAAGGACGACGCCGACGTGACTACCAAAGACGCCACGGTACTGATGCTGTTCGTCGATGACGATCAGGTCCAAGTTGGAGAGGAACCAGCCCCAGAGTTTGTGGGCGAACGGGAGGATGGAGTAGTTGATCATATCAGGCGTCGTCGCGAGAACGTGCGGTTGCCGCTCGCGGACGCGACGTTTCTGGTGTCGAGAGAGTCCGCCCGTGTAGCGCCCTGCGTCAAGACTGGAGTCGACGTTCTGGAGGAAGTCGTAGAGATCGTCGGCTTGGTTGTTGATGAGAGCGCGCGTCGGTGCGATATAGAGAGTACGGGCGTCGTCGACGAGGGCGCGCTCGGCGGCGAGAATCGAATACGGGAGTGATTTCCCCGACCCGGTCGGGGTCGCGAGGGTGACGTGTTTGCGGAGTCGAGCGTGCCGAATCGCTTCCGCCTGATGGTCGTAGACTTGATCGATGCCCTTCTCGCGGATCGCCTCGGAGAGCTCCGGGCGCAGGGGGACATCCGTAGTCTGCGCGGATTGCCCGGTCATCACGCGGTGGTTCACGAGGCTTCCACCGACGGTGGCCTCGTTCTCGGCAAGCCAGTCGACAGTATCGTGGATCGAGGGGCGTTCGCCGGCCGATTCATCGAAGGCGCGTGTCCCCGCTTCGAGCTCCACATTCTGAGAGACAGCCGCGTCGGCGTTCGTCTTTGAGCGACTCTTCGAGCCGGCACGCGACACGTCCGACTCTGACGGTGGTGACTCCTTCGTCATAACTTCCTTCACCTCCAGTGGAGGGAGAGAAATGCCGTGCGAGACCTCAGAGAGCCGTGGATGACGGTGCTTCGACGAGCGGAGTGAGGTGTTCCCGAGGCCGACTACGGAGTAGTCTCAACGAGCGCGCTCGTCCCGTCGTCCGCCGATGTCGAGCGACGTGCGCGGACAGCCGTCGAGGGAAGGAGTTCGAACGCAACATGGCGGAACTGCACGAGCCCACACGATTCGTTCGGACAGACGATGGCATCGGCGTCGGCGTCGATCGCGCTGCCGGGGACGGCGGGCGCGTGCTCAGGGAGGATGCTGTCCTCACCAGGATCGCGGTCGTTGTCGTAGAGGGCGAGATCGGTGTAGTAGTAGATCCCCTTGTGCTCGCAACGGGGGCAGCTGTACGCGAGGATCTGACCAGCGGGGGCAGCAGCAGAGGGTTTCACGGGCAATCAATCGAAAGTGCGTTGCCCGGACGTTTAACCTCAGGGGTGCAGCCGGGGCCGGGCGGTACGAGAGCGGGGATCAGGGATCGACTTCCCAGTACTGGATGGCGAGGCGGCCGTTGCCGAGATCGTCGACATCGTAGGCAACGTCGTCGGGGATGTTGAGGTCGACGATGGCTTCACCCTCGACGAGCTGGGAATCATCGAGGCCAGTCTGTTCGGCGCTCGTTTCGAGTTCAGGATCGAGTGGTGGAGTCGAATCGGACGTCATGGATTCTAGAGACATCATTGACTTCCTCCACGGCGGTCATGCCGTGGAATCCTCCGCGTGAGTGAATCAGGCCGTGCCTGGGTCACCGGAGGGAAATTTCCCCTGACGGGTGTGGTTTGCGGGTTCCTCTTTGGTCGAGTGATCACGCTGTCGCCAGCAGTGATCGTCCCACTCGAAGCACGCAACTGCGTCTCCCAGCCTGTTCTGACCGGAAGCCGCGGGCCGAGCCATCGACCCACCTTGATTCAAATCACGATACTCTACTGCGGTTTCAGTGACGAGGAAATTCATACTTCCCGCTACATCTGCGTGCGCTTCCACGCCGCACGTTCGACACTGCAAGAGATCACCGCTTCGATGAACGTTCTCAGCTCCACAGTGAGGACACCGCGAGGACGTGTTTGCCTCGGACTTTTCATGCACCATAATCCCGTACTCAGCCTCTACGACCTCGTGTAACCGGCGACGAAATCGCCCATGTGCCCAAAACAAGTGATTTTTCTCGTTCACCCGCGCCGACCAGTGCGTTTTGAGGACATCTGAGAGATCGCCGACAATCAACTCGGTAACATTGTGTTCTGCCAACCACTCCGCGAGGTGCTGGATGAGTGCATCCATCGCGTGATCGCGTTTCACGCTACGCTTCCGGTACACTTCCCGAATACGCTTGCTTGAGTACCGGCCATCGGGGAGCATAGCTTGTAGACGACTGATTTCTCGGGTGTATGCGTGGAAGTCTTCGAAGCATGGGCGCCCGTGGAACAAGCAGTGGTCACCTCGACTCGTCGTACAGGCAGCGAGGGTGTTCGCACCGATGTCCACCGCTGCCACCACGTCCTCGCCGTCCGTAGTGGCCAGTAAGTGGGAGTGAGTAGAGGTCCGTCTCGACGGTGTATGCGTGTCATCGCCAACGGACTGATGTGCGGTGAACGATTCGGTTTCACGGTCGTAGACGAGTTCAAGACGGCCCTGCTTGCCCTCCCAGTGCGGGCGGCCACGAACTTCGAGTGTGAGTTTTTCGTGGTATCCGATGCCGTACTTCTCCTTGAGCTCCTTTCCCAGTGGAATTCGCAGTCGCGAACGCTTGCCTAGCGAAAGCGTATATGTATCGTTGCGGAGGAGCGTATGGAGCGTTCGGACGCCGTCCTCCTTCCAGTATCCCGGTAGGCCGGGACGGTCTGTCACGCTGTCATCCTCCGGGTTACGGTATTTTTTCAAGAGTTCGAAGAAGCCGTCCCACGTCTGCCAATTCTTCTGGACAAGTTGCTGGGGGATGCTTGAGGAGAGTTGCTGAATGTACTTCTGACGGTATTCTTCTTGGGTAGCGGTCTTCTTGACGGCCTGTTTAAGCTGTGAGACAGTTGCGTTGCCCTCTGATTCTTTCCTATTGAGGAAGGCTTGACGGCGAGCATACTGGACTTGGTTCCAGCACGCGGTGGACGCGTCCAACAGCTCAATGAGTGCAAGCTTGTCCCTACGGGAGTGAGGACAGACATCGAATGTATTGACGCGTCTCATCCTTCTAAACCATCACACGGTGGTGTGTTAAAGACTGCTGTGCAGGTGGCACAGGACTCATAAACCGGCTGAAGAGGGTAGATGGTTTGGGTGGGCCTATCGATCTCAGTCACTTTGAATCCGGGGGGCGAGCATCTGGGTGACAGTGGCGGCGCCGTCGGCGTACTCGTAGTTGAACTTCGCGGGGAAGTCCTCGCCGAGGAGGATTTCGACTTCGGCGTCCTTCGGGATCGCCTTGTTGAGATCCTTGAGGTAGTCCAGCGAGAAGAGCGAGTCGGCAGCGCCGACCTCGAGGTCGATGAGGTCGTCGCGACCGAGTTCGAGGTCGACATCGTCGGTATCGCCTTCGGCGTGGACGCGGAAGGCCTCGTCGTCGGGATCGACGATGAGTTCGACGTGGTCGGAGACCATATCGGCGGCCCGAACAGCACGGTCGATGTCGCGACCTTCGAGGACGACACGTGCTGGGAGGTCGAGGTCGGGGATGTCGGGCTCTTGGCGGATCGTGTCGGGGTCGAGGAGTGCGAGCGTGTACTCGAGACCGCCGAACTCGATGAGGAGCTTGCGGGTCTCCGGGTCGAGCGACATCTGGATGAGGTCGTCGTTGTCAGCCATACCGACGACGTCGGCGAGCTTGGTGAGGTCGACGCCGAGGACGCCACCATCGGCTTGGTAAGACTCGAAGGCGGTTTCGGTGATGTTCGTCTCGTCCATCGCGACGTTCGCGGGATCGACAGCGGCGAGGCGAAGGCCGAGATCGTTCAGGTGGACGCGAGACTCGTCGACGAGGACGCTAAGCGTGGTGATCGTCTGGTCGAGGCGGTCAGCCTCGATGATCGCCGAGAACGCCTGGGGTGGGCGGGAGTCGGACGGCGACTCCTCATCGCTGCCGTCACTATCGGTCTCTGCGTCATCTGCTTTCTCGACTTCCGTCCCGTCAGCGTCGGGGGCTTCGGCCTCCGTGTCAGAGGCGTCAACCTCAGTATCGGCCTCGACGTCGATGTCGGGCTCTTCATTTGGGTCGGTGTCGGTACCGTTGGGTGATTCGGGTGTGGATTCTGCCATAGGTGTGATGGATTGTGATCGTTGGGATCGTCGTGATTGTCGGTAGACGCGAGTAGACTGTTCTCGAGGGTGGTGTGGGACGTCTCACTCGAGCTTACATCTCTCGTGGAGTGCGAAAAACGGCCGTACTGGACGGACCTGTGAGTCCTTGGTGGAGGCATCGTAGTCTCGACGGTCAGTCCAAGTGGAGGGTCGTCCAGAGATCGAATGCGGCGTCCTTGTAGAGGACAGTCTCGCAGTCCGCGCACTGATACTCGACGGCGCCGAGCCGGTCACCTCCGCCGAGCCGCGTGACTTTGCCGCCACGATGCCGCGCAATTTCCGTCCCGATGAAGGAGGACACGATCAGTCTCGATCCACAGTGCGGGCACGGCTGCCCCGGCTTCCAGTCCGGACGGCGACTCGTATGCACGTGATGAGCAATGCCATTCGAGCTCGGCGAAGTGACGGCGTACGGTTTGTACTCCGCGAGGGGGTCGTACTCCTCATCGGCGAGCACGGAGTTATCCGAGTGCTGGTTCGGAGACTGTCCGTCACGATTGTCGGTCATAGGAAATCCCTCACTCTCGGCAGGGGAGAACAAACTACTGCCTGTCCGATACGCGAGCGGACGGCTCTAGAGGAGTAGAGGTACTCGACGGAGATTGAGTAGTCCACGGTCGATTCTTTTTCGTCGACAGATGCGAGGGACTGCGCTTCGTCGATGAGCCAGTTGTTCGCGGCGTCGACAGCCGCTTCTACATCGTGACCGAGCTCGGGGTGGGTCGGGAGCGTTTGCGAAAAAATCTTGCCGGGGAGAAACCCCCCGAAGCGTGGATATGGAAGTGCGTGAGACGAGTCGAACGACGGAGGGAGAGACAGCGTCAGCGGGGAGTGCGCCGCCCTACTCGTCGTCCTCTCCTTCGTTGATCTCGCCAGCCTCGAGGTCGTCGAGAGCGTTGCTGACCATCGCCTCGTAGGCATCGATGTCAGGGTCGTAGAGGTCGACCGCCATCGCATCGTAGTTGCGCTCGTCGTCGTTCTCGGTGGGGTCGTCGGGGTCGAACGCCTCGAGCCGTGCCTTCGTCTGCTCGGCGGTTTCCGCGACCCACGCGTCCCGAGCCTCACCGTCGACAATGTTGATCGACTCGGGGCGGATGGAGACGTTGATGTCACCGTCGTCGGTCTCGTAGGTGCGCGCCTTGCCGACCACTGCGACGTACGCCGGGGCTTCCGCATTCCGCAGGACGCTGGCGGCCTCGGGCTGGTACTGCCCAGCATAGGCGAAGAACGTCCCGGTCGGGCCCACGATGCGGGCCTGCCAGTACTCGGAGTCGTTGCCGACGTCCGTCGTCTCGGTCAGCGTTCCGACCACGAAGACACGATTGGCCTTCTCACCCGACGGCAGCAGCGAGTACACGGGCGCACGGTCTTCGTCGGATTCGGTGAAGGTGCTTGTTGCGTTGTTGAACTCCTCGGCAAAGACGCGCTTGGCGACCTCGCGGTCACCATTCGCTGCGCTGCCGGGCGAGACAGCGTCTTCGGAGAGAGTGTTGCCCGCCTCACAGTCGTTGACCACGAGGTAGTTGCCGATGACCGGCCCTGAGACCGTGTAGGAATGTCCGAGGATCTCCTCCTCGACGGCATCGGCGACGACGCTCGTGTCGAGAGCGTCCATCGCCATCTGCTTGGCCTCCTCGATGGTGATGCCGGTGAGATCCTCGGTGGCTTCCTGATTGAAGAGGACGTCGTAGGCCGTCTGGCCGTCGTCGATGACCGCCTTCACGCGGAGATCGAACTCGCCGTCGACCTCGCCGTGTTCGGAGCAGCGCCCGTTCTGGAGAACGCGCGTGCAGTCCTCGCCGGGACATCGCTTGACGAGGCCGCTTCCGGGTTGGACAGCCACGACTGCGCCAGCGGCCTCGACATCGGTCGAGCCGACGTCGAGGTCGGCGGCGTCCTCGTCGTCGACGGGAACGATGTCGGACGCGGAGTTGACCTGGACGCTGAGTCGGTCCTGGTACTCGTCGGAGACGACGTTCTCGAATCGGTACACGCCATCTTCCTCGATGGTCGGTGCGTCGGCGGACTCCCACACGGTCACCTTGATGGTGCCGGTCTCGTCACCGATGAGGCCGACCTGAGCGATGGAGTCGACGTCGTTGTCCCAGAGCTGGACGACCTTCGCCGTGACCGAGAGCCACTCGTTCGGACCCTCGACGGTCGCGATCTCGCGCTCGTCGGCCGGACCGCTAGAACCGCTCTGGCCGTCCAGATCGTCGTACTCGAGTCCGTACGCGTCGAGGAAGTAGTTCCGCGTGGTGCGGACGGCCTCGTCCTTCGGGACGCGGTACTCGTCGACGAGCATCGAGAATCGCTCGGCGATCTCTGCTTCATCTACGTCGACTTCGTCCGGGAATTGGTCAGCGAGCTCTGCCGCTTCGTCGGGAATGGAATTAGCTACTGCCATCGTTGGTCACTCCGATTCGCATTCTGGAATCGGCTTGTGGGACGTCTCGAGTCAGGTCGACGCCCTGCGCGCCTTCCTGCTCACGCCCCTGCACCCCAATCCGGGGGAAATAAACCGCCGTTGCGACGGGAACGCGGGTGGTGGGTGTCGCCACGCGCGCCGGGATTCGGCTCATTACCTGCATAGTCGTGAGTCCCCCTTCACCCCCCGCGGGGGGATAAACCGCGTGCGGTGCGTTCGGTCGTTGGTCAGAGGCGATGCTCGGCCAGCCTCCGGCGAGCGGTGCGGATCGTCGAGGCGAGACGGGCGACAATCCGTGTCCTCCAAATGCGTCTGTAGGTAGAGGCGGCGGTGCCGTCATCTGTCTCCCGCGAATCGGCGTCAAGGATATCTGAGTCGTCGGGGCCAGGGTGGGCGCGGTCGGATGTGGACGACCACTCGTGGTCGTCAAGACTGGGGATCGCGGCCGCGACCTCAGCATCGGTTGCACCCGTTGGAACGCCCGTTGCCGAGTCGAGGCCAGAGTCGGGATCGGCCGGGTCCGCGGGGTCGTACTTCCGGCGGACGACAGCAGAGGCGTCCTCAAGAGGGACACTCCAGTTGGCGAGGAATTCGAGATCCTCGACGACCGCGTCACGGGTCGGCGGCGGCTCAGTCGTCCGAGCGAAATGGGTGACGAGGTACTCCGCCACTCCCTCGCGGGACGCAGTGAGGTACTGCCGAGTGGCTGTCTGTGCACGATCTACAGAGAGGCCGTAGTCCGCGACGAGTCGCTGCATATGCTGGTCGACGATGTCCTCGGACGCGACGTCAGCTGGAAGGTCGTTCATCAGCTCGTTGACCGCCCGTTCGATGCGAAGCGTCCATTCGGTCATCGATCTTCACCTGCCTTCCCAGGCCACCAGTCGTCGTCCTCGATCGTCGGTGGCTCGTAGAGCCCCGGTTCGCGGGGTCGCCGACGGAAGTCGGACAGCTGTGCTTGACGCGGTCGCGATCGCTCACGGGGAGCTGCTGCGCTGGACATCTGTGAAGTCACCTCACCCCCTGTTGGGAGGGACAAACTCACGTCGGTCGCCACGGGTGATGGCGTCGCCGAGCGCCCCCACGGGCCACGCGGTGCTGTCGAGGTTGTGGCTGCGCGCGCAGCGACGCTCGCGTCGCGAGCACGGAGCGGTGGGCGGGGCGGTGGGTAGTGGGTGCCGGGAGCCACACACTAACCAGCCGGTTGCGATGCCTACCTGAGGACTACTCGCGGCACACGCAAAAAAGCGGCCGAGCGATGGCCTACTCGTCGTCCCGCCGTCCGAGCGTGACCTCGATCGCCCGCTCCATATCGATGTGGTTGATCCACGCGTGCTGGTCGCTATCGGCCGACCACGGAGCGATTGTCGGATCATCCGACTGCCGCTTCCGCCGCGTCATCGGGCCGTCACCCCGGTCGAGGATGGTGAGGTCCGTATCACCGACGACTGCCAGGGTCGCATCACCCTTGTAGGCGTTGACACGCACCCGCTCCGCCCGAATCCGGTCGCCCACCGCGAGCGTCGGCTTGTCACCCGCCGCGAACCAGACCGTGAACTTCGCCGTGTCGCCGGCCTCGTCTTGCACCAGTCCCACCTGGTACTGCGACCGATGCTTCGGCGTCCACAGCGTGGTCACCTCCGCCTCGACCGTCGTCTCCCACTGCTCGTAGGGATCGATCGACCCGATGGGCTGCTTGATCTCGAACATCCGCTCGAGTGTCTCCTTGACGGCGATCGTCGCGTTCATCACGTCCGACCCGTCCTGGATGTGCCGGGCGATGCACTTCCCGAACGTCGCTCTGGACATCGCTGCTTCGCCTTGGAAGTGCTCGGCCAGTCGCGCGGCACCCTTGTTCACCTGAGCGAGCGTCTCCTGGTCGAGTGACGCCCGTGGGTCAGGGGCGTCACTCACGGACGTCGTCGTGACCGGTTCGTCGTCTGCCGGGTCGACCCGCTTGACGCCGACCGTCTCTGCCGGCGGGCCCTCCCACGGGTCGTCACTCTCTGAGACGGAGTGGCGAATCGGCTGCCGCGTCCGCATATCGTCCCGCGACCGCGCTGCCCGGTTGATGCCCGCCACCTCTGCCGCGATCGCCTTCGCGCGGTTCCGCTCATCGGCCTCGAACTCCCCGCGCATTCGCTCTTCAGTCGCCAGCGTGTAGTGTTCTGGGGACACCTCCGCGAACGGCGCTTGCAGGTCGCGTCGAGGCTCGGGGACGTCCATTTCCGCGAGTGCCTGCTCCCAGTAGACCCCAGTGGAGACACCACGCACCAACTCGCCGACATCGCCCTCGACGACGTCGCCCAACTGCTGGCCGTGCATCACTGCCTGAACGTCAGCGTAGGTGCCACCTGCGCGGCCGGTCATCTCGCGCCTGTGGGGGAGCCCCGTCTCGTCAGCTTGGTCGTCCTTGTCCGACGTTTCGTGCTGTGAGGCAGCCGCCCGGTATTGCGCGTCCATCCGCGCCGAGCGTTCTCGCGCGTAGTTTCCGGGGACAAGTTCCTGCCCCTGGCTGTCCTCGACCGGTTCGTCGTTCGGGGTCGGGGGCCGTTTGTCGATGTCCACACCGACCACGTTATCGCCGTTCTCCAGATGGGGACTGCTGTAGAGCAGATCCATCTCGAGTTCGTCGTACTTGTCAGGCTGTCCAACCGCCGATGGGCTTTTTTGCCCTGAGTTGAAACTAGACATTGCTGTATCCGGGGAGTGATCCCCTGTCGGGCGCGCTCCATCGCGCCCGTCTTCTGACCGCCGACCGACGGGTGTATTCGTACACCCTTCACCCCGCGGAGGGGCGAACAAACCCACCGCGGGGCGCGCCGGAGCGGCCGACGTTCCGCACGCCGACCGCCCGGCGCCGCCTGCCGACGGCCCGACGCCCTGTCACGGGCTACCTGACTCTATGATTTCAATCCCCCTCAACAGTTGGAAGGGACTGTGCGTCTTGGCCGCTGGCGCGGCCGATTTCGGGAGAAGGGACCCGCGGCGCACCGACCGGATGCGCCGCGGGTAGTGTCTGCCGGAATCGAGGCCCGCGCCCAGCGCCACAAGCTGGAAGGCGTCCGGCGGGTGCACCCCTGACGCGGGCGCGTTCGGGAGAAGGGACCCGCCGAAGGCGGGTAGTGTCTGCCGAAGGCGGCCGCGATCAGGGGAATGCACGCGCCAGAGGCATCCGGCAAGTGGTCTCCCCAAGACGTGCAGTTCATATCCGACAAGTGGGGGGGATGGTTTCCTCTTAAGCGTTCCTTCCGACACGGCGAGAGGTACTGAGGCGGCCGATTCCGTGGAGAAGGGGCCCGCGCGAAGCGCGGGAAGTATCTCCGCGGAATCGCGGCCCGCGTCAGGGCCTCGAGTTTGTCGGAACGACGGCGCTCGCGCGTGTGTGATAGCGCGAGCGCCGTCGGGTACCGGCAGGGGAGCCGGCTGCCGTCGTGAGCTGGCCGATGTCAGTGGAAGGGACCCGCGCGAACGTGTGAGCGCGGGTAGGGTCCGCTGAGATCGTGCCAGGTCAGGAACGGCACGGCGGCTTCCCCCGCCCGTCCCGTGGACGCTTAAGAGGAAAGAAATTAATTTTTGCTCGGCGGCTTCTGGCGGGTGGCCCGTACCGCCAGAACGAAGCCCGGTGCGGGGCCCTGCCCGCCGAGGTACGGGAGTCGCGAACCCGGCAGATGCGGCCGATGAACAACGTGAACCAGCCGCGCACGGCCGATTCCGGGAGAAGGGACCCGCCGAAGGCGGGTAGTGTCTGCCGGAATCGAGGTCCGGGTGCGGGTCGGTGAACGCAGATGAATCGGCCGCATATGGCCGGGCTGAGTCGTGCGTCGCCGCGCGCTGAACCGGTCGATTTCGTGTGGAAGGGGCCCGCGCGAGCTTGCGAGCGCGGGAAGGTATCCGCGCGAAATCGTGACCCGGTCCGGTTCAGCGTGCTGGCGACGTATGACTCAGGCGAACGGAGTGAGCGACGCGATCTCCCGTGCCTTCGGCTCGGCAGGCCCCGTGCCCGGCTTCGCCCCGACTCGCCGGGAGGCCGACAGAGGCGCCCGATTTCCGTGGAAGGGACCCGCCCCGGTGGGGGCGGGTAGGGTCCGCGGAAATCGCTGGTGGCTCCGGCGGCCCCTCCCGGTGAGTGCGCGGCGCGCGCTACTGCACGCGCCAGCGCAAGGGGGGCGACCGAGTGAGGAAACCTGGTCGTAGCACGACCCGATGTCTCCCGAGGCCGCCGAATCCGCTCGATGAGCGGTGTTACGAGGCGCCGTCGCGGACTGGAAGGGACCCGCGAGCGGGTTGCGCTCGCGGGTAGGGTCCGGTTCGCGTCGGTGTCTCGTGACCGCGCAATCCGCGGACTTCGGCGGGTGAGTGGACGACATCGGCTCCCACGGACTGGCCGGTGAGGCGGCCGATTTCGGGGAAAGCTACGCGATTCCCCGAAATCGTGGCCCGCCGTCAGCGGCCAGAGCGTGTGGAGCAGGTCCCGGAAATCAGCCGCCGCTACGACGCGGTCCTAATTCACCCACGGAGACCGTCCGACGAGCTCTGCTCGTCGCGGCGGTCTCGATCCAAAGCGCGCGCGACCCCGACGCGCGCGGCACCCTTCTCGAGACACACCGATTGGGCATCCATACGCGCCAGAGCAGCGAGCCGACGGCCGTCACGCCGGAACGCGGTGGCGACAGCGACCACTCGGCCGCCGAGGCCACACCACTATGCTCTATCGACAGCCCACGGCGTCTCACGACGGCGCGACCCCCCCGCCTCGAGTACAGCCGACAGCCCCTCGCGAAGTCGACGTCACCGTGCCCAATCCTCACGCTGAGAACGAACCACGAGGCGAGAGCCGCGATACGCAGCACGTCCCTAGCCTGTTTGAGATACGCACCCTGACGCCCCCGTGCGATAGCCAGCAGACCCTAGTGTAGGCACCACCGCGACACGACCATCCACTCCCACTCGCTCGTACGCAAAGCCGTATGTTCCCCACGCGCGCTCGATGCTACACCTCGACGCCACCCACCAGCTCCTACGTTACGACAGGCCGCGCTCTCCACGCGACACACAACGGCTATTCACCTCGGCTTCGGCTACCGACTTCTCCACAATCTGATACGCATCAGACACTCGTCTTCGACGACCGCCCAGGGGGCCAGCCTGTACCCGCTGCCAGGGTACCCGCTCGCCGGAACACATCGGTACCCCCCTTTCACACGAATCTGCCCCCTCTATACTAGTGGGAAAGGGGGTGTTCCAGTTTCTCAATAGCCGGGGATAATCACTAGACTGCGTAGCGTTCCAGTTTCGAGAGTGCGGAGAGTCGCTCGAAGGGTGTTCTGAGCACGGAGTTGACTATAGGCCCGAAATCGCAAGACTGCGCGGAGTTCCAGTTTATCGAGATGCTGGTGTGTGGTGGTGCGTAGATGTGTCCAGGTTTCCGGTGAAAACCGCAAGACTGCACGGTGTTCCAGTTTGCAAAAGGATCCGGTCCTTTCGGGAGTGTATGCTAATGATTGACGTTCCAGTTTACCATCCCGACGCTATATGGTGATTTTGTGAGTCCTCAGAGATTCGCGTTCCGATTTACCGTTCCAGTATTGTATTACCGTTCCGTCCGGTGGTTTATCCAAAATATGCTATTCAGTAATAGTTCTAGAAAATCGAGGATTAAGGGACACCGTCAGAAGGGAAATTATCGGAAATATCAGTTTGAGTTCATAGTATTAGACGGGAGATCGAGGCGGTAGACTGAGAGAGAAAATCAAGAGGCTACTCGCGCCACTCGAGGTGCGTATAGCACCGCGTAGGCGACCCGTCGATCCGCCGGCGTTTCCGTTCGACCGAGACGCCGAACAGCACCGCACCCCAGATTTGGAGGAACCGTTTGAACGTCACACTCGAACCTCGGTCAGGGAGAGACTCGAATCCCCAGTCGGTGACGGTGTCGACGTATTCGTCATAGGTTTCCGAACTCGGAAGCGCTCCGTCAGGGTCGGACGTGAGCTGGTTCGCAATGAACGCCGCACCACCTGCCGACTGCTCGGGCGCTGCTTCCGTCAAGAACGACGTGTCTTCTTCTGTGGGATCAACCATCTTCACACCCAATATAACGGTTCGAGTGCTGTCTTCGTTTCCACCTGACGTTGAGACAATATTGAATCCCTCTTCGAGGGCACTGATGACGTCGCGATCGATGTCGAAGAGGTCTCCGTCGATTCCGGTGTCCGTGTCGAACGCATCGAAGAGGGAATCGATCGTTTCTGCGAACTCGTCCTCTGATTCTGGTGAGACGAGGTTGTGCGTGCTCGCGAATTCCTGACAACGGTCGAAGGCGATATCCACGTCCACGACGTTGTTCGGTGCAGGACGGAGGTAAGCCGCGATGAACGCGGCGGTAGCTGCTTTCCCCTCATCCTGGAGTGGTTCGGAAGTATCGTCTGTCTCTCCCTCCTCGGACTGCGTTGTGTCAGTATCATCGCCGTCAAGCTCTTCGTCCTTGTTGTCGGATGGCTCGGGAGTGGATTCGTCTGGTGCCTCGTCCGTCGATGATGACGCGCCAGTGTCTTCCTCATCCACTTCAGAGTCTTGTGCTTCGTCGGTCGAGACTTCGTCTTCGTGAGTCCTCTCGGGTGCCGTTCCAGGGCCAGCAGACGCCGGCTTGAGTTCGCCCGTCTGAATCGCTTCGATGAGGTCCTCGACGGGCCGAAGCGTCCCCATCTCCTCGTCGCCCGAGGTCCGATGATCGAACCAGGCAATACGTGCCTGTGCGTCGTCGCCGGCGCGGGGCAGCTCGTATCGGACGAGGATGGCATATGCGGTTTCCGGATAGTCCGGGTGCCGGAACTTGATGTCGGGTACGAATGGCTTGTTGACGCGGACCCAATCCTCACGGAACCGCTCTTCCGTCTCGTACTTGTACGTCTGCTCGCTTCCCGGAGTCTCAACGATGTAGCGAGCTGACTCGTTTGCACTTCCCGGGGGACAGGTAGCCCGGTACGGGATGCTCGAAGGAGTGAGGTTCTGGAAGTCACCGGGGGCGATACGGAGGTGAATATCCTCGTCGTCGGGGTGGCCGATGTCGTCGGCAGTCGGGTCGACGAGGAGGCAATCGTTCGAGTCGGGGTCCGGGTCGCGAATCCAGATTGACGTGCCTGCGCCCTCTTCGATCGATCGGGGGACGACAGCGGTGACACCGCCGTCGCGGGCGCCGCCGTCGAATTCGATTGGCGTGTTCGATTGCGAGTAGAACCGGCGACCCGACCACTGAGTGTTCATCGGATCACGGAGGATGTTCGATAATGCGGTTGCAGGTCCAAGGTCGGGGCACCCCGCGTCTTCGTCCCACGGCGTTTCGGCGACGAAGATGGGGAGGCGACATTCGCCACTCTTCGTAGTAGTGTTAAGCGCCTTCTTGAGGTTACGGAGTTTCTTCGTGGGGTGTCGACGTGGGTCGGTCTCCTCTTCGACTGTGCATGAGATGATGTCGTCAGCGAAGCACTCCGTAGGCTCGCTGGCGAAGACTGTGAGGACGGCGTCCGGGATGTCCCCGGTGTCTTGGTCGATGATCCGGCCACTGACTCGGGTGGGGACTGCGTCTTCGAGTGCCGTCATAGCGTCTCGAAGGCCGGTATCGTGAGTATCGGTCCCAGCGGTTGCGACCCAGCCAGTCGAAAACACGTTTTCGAGAAGGAGACGAGCACCCTCGGGAGTCAACCGAATGGCGTAGCCCTCGTCGCCGGGGACGTCGTCACGGTGCTTCGCGAGTTCAATCTCGAAGATACCGTCTGTTTCCGGGATGGGAGTGTCGCCAGCGACGCCCCGATGGGTCATAATGGTGCCTAACGCCTCGATCTCATCGGCGCACGCCTTGAGCGAGGGGAGGGCATCGCGGCGACGATTACGTTCTCCCTCGTTGAGGCCCTCTGTGGCGAGGACTTTCTCGACTTCGAGGCGAAGCCGGCGGTACATCTCGTCAAGGCGCACCCAGCGGTACGTTCCGGGTCGTGGTTCCTCCCCATCGAACGGGTCGATCCCAACAGAATTTCTCTCACTGGTCCGGCGGCGTTCGATCGCCGCGGACACACTCTCGTTATCCACAGTTGCGCTTTGCTGTTCGGGAGACGATTTGTCTGCTGGCGCAGTTTCGGACTCCGTGTCGAGACGATCACGAACCGCAGTCGGTGGCCAGTTCCCGGTATCCCGTGCGAGATCGATGAGTTCCTGAATCCGGGCCACTTCATCCTCGGTGAGGATACCTTGGTTGAGGAGAGTCGCGACACGGCTGTTGAGCGCACGGGCTTGGATGGATTCCTCGTCTTTCCGGTACGTCGGGAGGTCGGTGTGAATCGCCCATTCTTCTGGGGAAAGCGACTTCCCCTTCTCGAGGAGGTCGGTAAGCTCCTCCCACTCGTCAGTCGTCATACTGCCCTTCAGGACGTGATGAAGACTGGACGCAGGGCCTGAGCTCTCAGCGGCCGAGGGAGGAGTCTGGCGCTCGGTATTGGATTGGGTGAGCTCGGTCTTCGCCTCATCCCACTGGTCGCGAGCCCACCCACCTGAGTCGAACAGCGTATCTGGCTGCTCGCTCGTAGTGGATGGAGAATCGTTCTCGCGACTGGTAGATACCGATTCAGCTGTGTATTCATCGGGTCCTGCATCGTCCGATAGGACATCTATCGCGCTGACTTCCTCAGCCGGGGAGTCCTCTATCGTCGAATCATTATTTGGTTCAACTGGGTCTTCGAGGTCAGGGAGCTTGCTGTCGGTGTTGGAGACGCTGTGCAGAGTTTCTTCACCGGGCCCGTTGGGTGGGTCACGAGCGACTATCCAAGTCGCCCACGCGAGGACAACCGGGAGGAGTGGGTCGTCTATTGTGAGATGGTGGGCGAGTTCGGGGATGTTGAGAATCGCCCGGTTACGGACAGCCGATTCTGACTCGTCGTCGGGGATTCCGTACTCTTCGTTCGTCTGGTCGATGACATCGGCGCGAACCTCTCGGAAGGCCTCCTCGAAATCTTCGCGAGAATCGTATCCTTCGGGGGCTTCCTCGGCATCCTGATGCCAGTTCGGAAGGGGAATGCGGGCGATTTCGATGGTCTGAGACCGTGTTCCTTCGGAAGGTGTCGGATACTGGACGAGCCGGTGGTCGACGGGGAGATCGCGGACGTGATCCATGAAGTCCTCGACCTCGAGGTCGGCCGGACAAAGCGCCTTTGCCTGCTGACGCGTGATTTCACCGGCACGCACGACGGTCGTCTGAATATTACCGATGATCTCGGCGTACGTCGGGTCGTCACCAACACTGTTGTCGGTGTCGGCGTCGAAGAGCTGGTCGGGCGTCTGGACGGCAAGTGAGAGGGAGACAGAGTGGTTGCGGGCGACGGCGATCATCTTTGCAAGGTCATCCGGCTCGACGAGGCGGCCGGCCTCGTCGATGAAGACGCTGACGTAGTAATCGTCCGCAGTTGCCTCCTCTTTGAGGAAGGACTTGTAGAGTTCGAGTTCGTACTGCATTAGGAGTTCGTGTGTAAGGACGAAGTCACGCTGGGCATCCGGGTCAAGGTCCTCGACGTCGAAAACGAGGACGTCGTTCTGGCGGTCGCCAGAAAGGAAGTCGGCGAAGGAGAACCGCCGGGTCGTGTTATTGAAGAGGGGTGCGAGACGGGCGTCCGTCGTAAGCGCGTTCAGACGGTTAGTGACACCGCCGAGGATCTGCTGGGCGGTGTGCTGTTGGTTGTTAAACGGCGTCTCCATATTCCGCTTGATTGCGTGCGAGCCCGGATCAGGCAGTATTTCCTTGGGGTTGATCGGGATGTCCGGGTCCATCAACCTCGTCAGTTCGGTGACCTGCTGGGTCTGCTCTTGGAGCTGCCAGAGAGGGTAGACGTACGGGCTGGCGTCGTATCCCCAGCGGAACGGCATCACAGTCGGTTGGCGCGATCTTGAATCGTCCTCATTTCCATCATTGGAGTGACTTTCGCCGCTCACGAGGTCGTCAGCAGTTGGGAGTGTGTTACTGCTGGTGTCGCTACCGTTCCGCTGGTACGCAGGCGTGCCGTCGACGCCTGTCGGGTATGTGTGCGGTGAGAAACCGGCTGTTCCAAGGGCTCGAAGGACATCACGGGACACGCGGGCGTTCTGGAAGTCGCTCTCACCCATCAGAAGTTCGGCTATCTTCCGGACAGTCTGCATAACCTGTGAGCCGTGTGTCTCCCACCTGGTGTCGTTGGAAGCGATATCAGGGCGCTGGGGAGAGATGTTTTCGGTCGCGACGCTCTCTGCGGCCTCGGGGTTGCCGTGGGCGTCGTCAGCCTGTTGGGCGGGTCGTGTGTCGAAGACCGTTAGTCCGGGGAGGACCTCGGGCATATCGAACCAGTGGACGTGCTCGCGCACCCAGTCTTCGCCGAATTCATCCAAGAGACCGCGCACAGCGAGTTCACCGACGTTTGCGCCAGGGCCGGCGTAGATGATGATGGGGCCGTTCGTGGCCTTCCGACGCTCGACGATCTCGTGAGCTTGGTCGACAGACTTCCCGGAGCCGGGGAGCCCTTGGTGGAGGATCGACCGGTCCATATAGTCCGTGCGATGTTTGACGGGACGAGCGAGGTCGCGAGTGTGGAGACGATCGAACGCATAGCCGAGCGTGGCCCCGTCAATGTCCGTACCGATGATTTCGTTGTCCTCGGCAGGAGAGAGTTCAGAGAGTGGGGCTGTGTGGGAGAGTTGGCGTTCCATATGGGCTGCGAGGTCGTCCGAGACAGCGCTGGTACTCGGGAGTGCTGTGAACGAAGGGAGTTCGTCGGCGGCGGCGAGGACGATCGGCCAGCGGCGACGGAGAGAGTAGTGTAGGCCGAATGTGGGTGCCCTACCAGCATACTCCTGAGCGCGGTGGAAACGGTACGAGTCACGGAGCTGTCCGAGCGTATGTCTCCGCCATCCAAACTGCCGTGCCCACTTTGCGAGGCGGCTGTTCTCTGGTGGTTCAGTGAGCTTGTTGAACTCGCCGTCAGCAGCAGTCGCCCACGTTTTTGCGAGCCGCCAGGCGTCGTCGCGAGCCGTAGTCCGCTGGCTGGCTGCGGCTTCGGCAAGCGTCTCGGGAGTCACTCGAAGAGTGTCACCACGACTCGCTAAGGTCTCAATGTCGGCGTCGGAGCCAGATAGATCGGCAGTACTGTCTATCTCGTTGAGGTCGGGCTGTTCTTCGGTGAAGACGCCCCCGTCACTCGCCGTATTTGTCGAGGCAGAGGTGGAGTCCCCATCTGAATGGAAGAGGGGGGAGGGGACGGGGTGGGCCTCTGAGGAGGGTTCAACTGACCCTCCAGCAGTCTCTTCGAGAGCATCGTTCAAGAAGGGTGTGGGTTGGGTGAAGACATCCATCGTGACTTTGAAACTCCGAGTTACACCCTTATTCTGGAGTTCTTCGTTCCGTGTCCCTTCCGCGCTCGCGACTTCCCCACGGACCCGACTACTCTCTCGTTCTCGAGCAGCAGCCCGGTCTTCCTCGGTGGTATTCTCTCCTGAGCTTGGTGTCGCACGGCTACGCCCACGGCGATTCGTTCGTTTGTCGAACTGGGTACTTTCCTCACCCTCGATGACGTCGAGTTTCTGCCGAATGAGATCACTAAGGTCGCCTACGGATGTAATTCGGGCACGGAGAAGTGCGGGTTCGTCGGTCTCAAGGAGGGCATCGAGAGCGGCTTCCATCGGAGGGGCTTCTTCGGCAGCGGTTTCGTCGAAGACGTTGAGTCGCTGGAGGAAGTCCCAGCGGCGGGTTCCTCGGGAGCCGAGTGGATAGCTCACGGGCGCTTCCGGGCAGACCGCAGTGAACTGATCCTCAAGATGCTCTCGGAAGTACCGTTGAGGAATCGCCTCGGCTGCAGCTGCGCGTTCGCTCGGTGTGGGCGTGTCCTCGCCGATAGTCCGCCCACCGTCTGTCGCGGCGTCCGATGATTGCGCGTTACTCCAAGGGAACGTCGCTGATGGGGGCGCATCATTCCCGAGAAGATGCTTGCACCGCCGGTACGGCCGGGCGCGGAGGAGTCGCTGGAGCGTCGTCGAGACGGGCGTGACGTCGTAGTCGGGACCACCGAAGGCTTGTCGTACCCAGTTGTGCTTCGTCCGGTCGAGCGTGCTCGTCTGGCCGTCCTCGATGAAGTGGATTAGAACCTCGATTGCGAGTCGGGTGCCATCGCCTTCAGTAGTTTGAAGCTCGCTTTCTTCTCCTCCGATCTCGGGGTCATGAGGTGCCGATCGGATGATGACTTCCAGCCCGTCAGTGAGATTGGGTAGACCTTCGATCTGTTTAGTGATTGTCTCCGGTGAGGCCGGTTGATCGGAGGCCGTAATGCGGTACCAGAGGTCGTCTCCTGGTCGCGGTGGTTCATCCTCATCGAGTTCGTACACGGCTGGTGCATCGAGAGGATCAAGGAGGCGCTTGCTCTTCGCATACGTTGTCTCCGAGACGGCGGCATCAGCTGCGCTACTGGCGCGTGCGTGAGCGGGTGGTGCGATATACGACCACGTGCTGGAGTCTTCGTCGGTGACGTAGTCTGTGATCGTACGGTCGACACGGTGAAACCCTTCGCGGATTGCCCAGCCAGTCATCGCTGCGAACGCGTGAGCATAGACGTTGAGGGTGCGACGGAATCGGAAGAATTTGATTTGTGTTCGCCGGATCGTTCCGATGCCAATAGTGTCGGCCACCCAGACGATCGCGCGGACGAATCGAGACCAGACCGCAAGCATCGCCGTCCACGTCCGCCGCATCCGCCGTGCGACTCCGAGAAGGAGGAACACGACGAGAGACGTGAAGATGACAATCCCTGCGATAATGGGATTCTTGAAGCTCCAAATGAGGAGCCCACCGATGAACTCCTGCACTCCACTCATCCATCCACGAAATTGATTTACGGCGTCGACGATCCCACTAAGATACGGAGCATACCAAGCGGGGCTTGAACTCGGCTTGGCCGTAGCCTCCGAGTCTCCTCCGTTTGAGCCGCCTCCTGCAGTTGTGTTGGTTGTGGTGGTCGTGGATGATTCTGAGTCCGGGCGCCAGCCCTGATCCCACTGAACGGCGTAGTAGTTGAGGAGGGCCATCCGGAGTTCGTTCACCGTTGCGTTATGAGTTGCCGCGAATCGGACGGCGCGAGCTTCCTCCGGAAACACGGAGAGAGATTGAGTGGTCTCGTACTCGTGAACTGTTTCGTTCGTGAGTGGGTAGAGCTTGAGCTTCGGGGTTTGCTCAATCTGTTCCTCTGACGGCATCCACCAGTCGGGGTATTGCTCCGTACGATAGTATCGGAAGAGCCAATCCTCGATGGTTTCAGCCGACTCTCCGTTCTTCGCAGCTTCCCGGGCCTGTGTTGCGTCTTCTGGGAAGATCGAGAGATCCTGATCCTGCTGGTAGAGATGAACTTGGATACACGCGTAGTGTTCCGTCCATCCGTACGAGTTATTGTTCTGAGTTTGGCACGGCGAGGTTGTATTCGTGGATTGCAGCGAAGTAGAAGAGAGGTCCTGGCTCTCTGTGGTACTCGTGGAGTCAGCGGGGTGTGCTGCGAGAGCTGGGCCAGTGGCCGCCGTGAGTAGGATACCGATGACGCTCAGGGTCAACAGAACACCGTACAGGGGACGGCGATTCCTCGGGCGGCCTAAGCGAGTGGATCGAGACGTCTGGGTCGGCTCTACCGACCGCGACGAATGCGAAGTACGATCTGTCCTTGCATCGGGCGGCGACTGGGTATGGTCATCGGTGAGCGGGGCCGGCGAGAGCCAAGCTCGAGTGAAGGCTGGGAGCGTCGGCATAGCCAGTAGTGACCTCTACAGATATTTCATCTGCTCAGCGTAAAATACTATTCGGGAGTTTGGGGCCGGTCGATTGCTCGCTCAGTCGATGCGCTGATGTCTCCTAAGCAATCGTTTTCATAGCCAGTGGGTCGAGGGACTGGAGTTCCCCCGGACAATTTTTGGGTTCAGATAGCATGATCTACGGTAAAAGATGCCCTCGAATGGCGACTCAAGCCCCTGTCCACGGTGGCGACGAGTCCTATCCGAGGCTCGTTCGTCGCTTGCGTGGCTACCTTCGCCGGTCGATACGTTGGTCTGGTGGGGGTTGGGTGTATTTCTTACTGCCCCTATAGTGGCGGGCTTCAGTTATGTTCTGGTCAGATTCGTGTTTGGGGTTACATCGGCGACGGCGCTGCTCTTCGTCGGGGTGACGGTCCCGATGCTTATCGCAGTGGCACTTGGCTGGCAGATCGGTGCTGCGGTAAACCGTTACGATGAGTATAGGTTGAACCGCGAAGAGGCATCGGCGTCGACGGAATCATCGGAAAACACGGATCAAACCGCCTCGGAAGAATATGAAGTGTCCGAAGGCTTTCGGTGGGTCTCTTGGCTTCCACATCACTTGAACAACTTCTTCGTGCTGTTCTTAGGGGGGTCTATCGTCAGTGGTGGATTCACCACTCTGGTCTGGGTGTTCTTTGTTAGACTAACGCCAGAATATCCGATGCCCTCACCGAATGTCGTCGTCAAAGGACTCTTTCCGATGCTCATCCTTGCGAGCTATTTCGGGTGTTTGGCGGTGACAGGTGCGCCGTTCATCTCGATGTTTTGGAGGGAGACGACAAGTCATCTTGAGACGCCGGAGGCGCGCCACGATCACGCTCTCCGGGTTGCGTTGGTCGTTGGTGGACTCTTTATATTAGTTGTAGCACCGTGGACGGCGCTGCCGATTCCATCTGAGCTCAGAATGCCGGTGACCTGGGCGCTCACGTTCACCTACCTGTTCTTCGCAATCACGCTCTTGCCGTTTCTGAATATGGCGCGGCCGCTCACACCTGAAGAATACGCAGCGATCGTACCAGAGGAGATCGATGCTGACCCCCACACGTCGATTTGGGTTGCCACGGTGGGGCTTCGTTCGACGGCGATGGCGGCGGGTATCTGGCCCTTTCGCCGGGTCTTCGTTGGCGAGACCCTCCTCGAAGATGACAGTATTTCGCCAGAATCACTCCGCGCAATCCTCCACCACGAGCACGGGCATCACGTTCTTGGACATCTTCGCCTCGCTGCTGGGGCCGGATTGATTTTCTTCGGTGGTGTCGGTGGGATACTCGCGGTTGTTTCGCCATCGATGCAGACACTCGGTGTGGTGATGGGCATTCTCGCGTTCGGGTTCCGGTTCGGCCTCGTACGGTGGGTTCGCCGAGCTGAGTTGGCTGCCGACGAATACGAACGACAACGGGTGGGAAGTGAGACCGCGATAACCGCATTGCAGTCGGTTGCCGATCTCCGAGCGAGGGAGAGTTCGAAAAAGACGGAGACGTCGTCCCTTCCATGGGGGGCTCCGTTTGTTATCGAGTGGTTCCTTCGAGTGCACCCCTCAGTCGAGGACAGGATTGCGGTACTCCGAGAGCGACAGGGGTGTGACAGCTCGCCTTAACAAGAGCGTGGTCACAGGTTGTAGTTACTGATGATGCCGAGAAGATGGGGACGGCAAGGCGGCAGTCTGCCAGCGCCAATAATCGACTCAACGCCGTTACGTGGTGGGCGCACAAGTGCCGCCGGTCGCCCACTGGATGAGGTTAGCGATAGCGCCCCAAAGAAGGATGACGCCGGCGATCGCGACCGCGCCAACCATCAGCCGGAGGCCCCGCTTTTTCCAAGACTGGTTCCAGCCGTAGAAGTAGAGGATACCTCCGAGGACGAATCCTCCGGGCACGAGCGTCCATCCAAGGAGGAAGATGAAGTCGTTGATGTTGTGGATGGACTGGATGACTTCATTTGAGCTAACCTCAGTCCCATCTGGACAGTCTGCCTGCAAGATCACACTCATCTGCCGAGTCCAAATCGGCGCGGCCTGAGCCATCAGGTCGGCTTTTATGGTCGCGAACTGTGCGCGGGCAGCCGTGAGGAGTCCAAGCCCGCGTAGGCCACCAGGGAGGGCATCCGCGATGGCAAAAGCTGCGAGCTGGACACCGAGGAGTACGCTGGTCATATCTGTCTCCCGGTTAGTTTGAACCATGCTGGTCTAACACTTAACTCCACCGGGGGTACAGGCGAAAACCCGCTCTCTCCGATTGTACTGGTGGACTACAGGGAAGGTGTGAAATGACGAGAGGCAAGGTAGACGGAGCGAGAAGAGAAGGGAAGGGTATTATTCGGAATTAGTGTCGTCAGCAGTGTCCCCAGAGGAGGATGAGCCCCCACTTCCGTCTGTGATGGGGTCAGTTGGTGGCTCACTCGTTTCGCTGGGTGTCGTACTGGAGTCAGTAGTTTCCTTCTCAGCAGCTTCTTCGCCCAAACCACCGGCAGTCTCGGCGTTCTCCTCTGGTTGGGTGGTAGTCTGTTCACTGCGGGCGGTGGCAGCCTGTTGGCGACGCTGTTCAACCAACTGAGCGGTTGCGGCGGCCGTCTCAGGTTCAGTAAGGAGATCAACCGTGAGCTCGCTCGCGTGGATTTCGAGGTGTCGACGCGCGATTCCGGTGACGCTCAGGAGACATTCACTGAACTCGGACTCCTGTCCACGTGCAAAGCTCTGGATGGCCTCGACATCAGCTGGGGAGAGGTCGTAGTAGTCGATCACCTCGTCTGAAATTGATTCCTGGTAAAACAGCTGCTTGATGTCGCACTGGTCGTAGATCGCGCGTGGTGAGTGGACATCGTCGGTCTCCTGCATGAATTCTTCTGCAGTCTGGGAGATGAGCGTCAAGCCAGCGTTGAAGTGTCGGGAATGGCGGGTGAACAGGCCGATGAGCGAGCGGGCAGATTTCTGACTGAGCAGGTAGTGAACCTCCTCGAAGATGACCTCCATCCGGCGGGAGTTCTCGCGAGCCCGCTGGTAGCTCCAATCAAGCATAACGTGTTGAAGGAGAGGGGCTTGATTGGTATCCTGGAAGGCACTCATATCGAAGACGATGAGCCGCTCGTCCTCGAGGTCGACGGTCGTCTTCCCAGAGAGGTTCGCAGCGACGCCACCTGGCTGGAAGGCTTCGAGCGAGCGGAGGAGGCTGTTAGCTTCGGACTTGAGGTTGCTATCGTCCTTCGACTGAAGTCGGGAGGTGACTTCGTCGACGCGTTCATCGAGCTCGTCGCGTTCCTCACGGTGAAGTTCGGTAGCGTCTCCTTGGTAGCTGACGAATTCAAGTGGGTCCTCACCATCAGCAAGAGCCTTGAGGATGTCGAGGACGTCTTCCATAGTGGGGTTTTCGCGTTCGTGAGTGCGGGGTTCGGAAGTGATACCGTACATAAGGTATGCAAGGTGGAAGACCTGCTGAATGAGACCAGCACGTTCGGCGCTCAGGCTGTCGCCGCTCTGATCGTAGAACGTCCGCACCATCCCCGTCAAGGAACGGAGTTTGTCCTTGTAGGGGTCTTCAGCCTCACCCGTACCGCGGTGGATTTCGAGCGGGTTGATGGTGACGTCGCCACCGAAGGTGACGACATCGCCACCGAGGGTCTCGAAGAAGTCGACAAAGTCGTCACCGGTGGGGTCGAATGCAATAGCCGTGAATTCAGGGTCGATGAGGAGACGGCGCCAGAGAGAAAGTTTCGCGGCGAACGTTTTTCCGGACCCGATCTTCCCAGTGATGACTTTAGAGAAGCCGGAGAGGCTGTATCGGTCGACGATGACAGGGTTTCCAGTCTCATCGAAGCCATAGAGGACACCGTCCTCGTGAGCGATGGCGGGCTCGACGAAGCCGAAGAGGGTGGCCGCCGCGTCGTGTTCCATAAGGTCCGTGTTCTGGATGGGGTCGGAGACGACAGGTGCGATCGCGTCTTGGGATTCAAGTTGGCGAAATTCAAGGGGAACGAGTTCGACGTCTCGGTCAGCCACGAGTTGCTGGACCTTCCGAGCGGTCTCTTCGAGTTCATCGCGGGTACTGCCAGCGACTTCGATGTAGATACCGATGTCGTAGAGTCGAGTCGTCCCTTCGGTGAGGCGACGAAGGAGACGATCGAGTTCTTCCCGGCGGTTGAGGTCTTCGTGATAGTCTGTCGCGCCCTTTTCCTCCTTCCGAGAAAGGGCGATCTGGAGTTCAGTGAGACGGTCCTGGAGGGCACCACGAATCGTCGTGGGGTCGCGGGGAGTGTGATGATAGCTGACGCGGACATCAAGATTGGTCGTGGTGAGGTTGATAAGCCAGCCACCGAAGACACTCTCAGGAGCGCTTGCGGGAGTGAGGATACGGACGAATTCGCCGTTCCGGTAGAGAGTGGTTGGATCTTCGGGGACGATACTTGGTGGGGCGACGCTCGCTTGGTCGATCTGGGCTTGGCTGTCGGCGTCTTGGATGAGTCCAAGGCGGAATTCGTCGGGGTCTGCGGCCTCAAAGTCGATGAGGCGAGCAACCTGTTCACGGATGTTTGCCCGACTCGTCTCTCGGCCTTCCTGTTCGAGGATGCTGACGGCGCGGTCGAAGGTTTCGTCGTCGATTTTCTCGAGGTTGACGTTGGCTGGATCTGTTCGGGCGGAGGTACCGGCACCAGGGATAGATCCAGAACCACCGGGAAGCCAAGAGAGAAGACGATTCAGACGGCCGCTGTCGACCTCCGTCTCAGGTGCGCCGTTCGTTGCGTTTGTAGATGGATGTTGGCTCGAACCGACAAGTCGGCGTGACGCAAGAATACCAAGACCGAGGAGGAGGGCGACGCCGACGGCGACGCCGATAAGAATGAATGGTGACGGGGCGTTCGGGCCGCCTTGAATCGCTCGTTGGATCGTCTGAATGATCTGTTGCACTTGCCCGGTAGCGGATGCTATTCCGAGTACCCAGGCTACTGGGACGCTACTCATGCTATCGTGGGATACGTAGTGCCTCGGTAAATGGTTTCGCCCGTTGATAGCTTTCCACAAAGTAGACGTTTCGGCAAGTGGGTTGAGGGAGGACAGCGAGTTACCCCACAAAGTGCGGAGATAATTCACTCGTGGGGTAACGCTGGCAGTGGTGATACCTCAAGCGCCGCAGGAACAGTCGAGAAGATGGAGGAAGAAATGCTGAGATGGTCGGGAATCACTACGACCGGCGAGCTGGGAGAACTTCCGCGTAGGATTTGGGAGAATACTCGTCGAGTGGTGAGTCAGCGTGGTTGTAGTAGCGGTAGAGGACGTCCAGAACGTCTGCCCGGTCGTCCATCACTTCGGTCTGAACACCGGTCCTGGGGAGTGCTTCGGCAAACTCGTGTTGCCGACTTCTAACTTCAGAAATACACTGTCGTTCGATGACGTCGTCGTCGGTATTCGAGCCAATCCGAGAACGAACTGAGGAGGTGACAGAATTGACACAGCCGACGATTCGCTGGAAGAGAGATCCCGAAACAACGTCTGTAGAGTGTCCATAGGACTGTTCTCGGACGTGCGAACTCTCGACCCTAACGGCGATGTAGAAATCACGAACTTTGACTCGCCGGGTACCGACCGACTCATTGAGCCAGTCGATGTACGTCGACCGACCAAGCTGCATAATGTCTGGCGGATCCTCGGCCTCGTAGGCTGCACGTTCGATCTCCTCGAAGTGCGTCGTCAGATCAAATTCACGAGGAAGGGCGAGCACTTGGAAGGGGTAGGAGATTCCACGGAGAACGTCAGCGTACGCGTTGATCGTAGACTGGCGTCCTTCATCGTCGAGGGAAAGCCAACTCGTCGGGGTGATGTGAACAAGGCCGACGTACGCAGGTTCCTCGTTGTCGCTCTCCGTGACTAGAATGCCGTCTTCGCGAACATACTCGAAAGCTAGTTGCGCCTGCGTTGTTGTTTCCTCCTGCGTGAGCTGGTGGTAGTACTGGCTCGGGTCACGCTGTGGGCGTTCGCGAGAGTGCATCTGCCCGCCGTCAGTTACGATTTGCTGACCGCTGTTATCATCTGAGGCGGACTGCTGGGGGCCACTCGAGGACGAGGATTCTGGGTCCGGATCGCTGTTGTCGTCGGAGGTTTCGGAATCCTCAGAATGTAGAGTACGGATGTCGTCAAGGTGCTGTCCAGAAACGAGACCGCGTTCGACGGGTTGCCAGAGATAGCGATCCGGGCCCACGATGTGTTTTGCAGCCCCGAAGAGCCACTCGCGAGGGGTCTGACCGGCAGGTGTTCGCCAGAGAACGTACAAGCCGACGAGGAGGCCGAGAATCCCGCTTCCGATAGTAAGTAGCCCACTGAACGAGGGCTCGAAGACGTTGTTGATACCGGACGCAAGGATGATAGCGGCGAGTGGGATTACGCCGACTTCGAGATCGCTGACGCTGAGTCCGAAGAAGAGGCGATGCTCGAGTAACTGGCCGGCTACTGGGTACCGTTTCATGGGACGTCTCGTGTGAATACGTGTCGTGAATGCCTAAAAATTCTCTCCCCGATTGACATCGAGGTCGATTACTTGGAAGCAAAAAGGTCGGGAACCTTCGACTCCCAGTCGGTGAGCTGGATGAGCGGGTGGTGCGACGGCCCAACGAGAGCGCCGTACTGGCTCTGAAGCCAGCCGTCGATAGCATTGACAACTTCCGTGTCCTGTCGTTTGTCGGCGGGGCGGTCGAAAGAAATGATCTCCTCCCACGTGTCATCCTGGCGGTTGAGACCGACATAAACGGCGGTCTCCGTTCCCTCGAGGTAGCCGACGACGGTCAATTCGCCCGGATTCTCATCAGTATTTAGGCCCACGATAGGAGCACCGTACTCGATGGATGGGAACCAGTCAGATGCCGCAGTCCACATACCACCGGGTGCTGGCTCTGGTGACATCACATCGATGTAGACCTCGATCTGGATGTGATCGGTCGGAGGCTCCACGAGTAAGTCGATCTCATTCAAGTAATCCTGATTGGCGTCATCGATGAGAGTGGCGACTGGCCGATCACGAAGACCGACTTCCTCGGTCTCTTCGCCGGGGATGATGTCAGCCCATGCCTTGCGCCAGACGCCGTCGGTGTGGAGGCGGTACCCATACTCAACGACGTGACCGGACCGATCAGGGGCAGTAACCTTCATCAAAAAGGCGATGACCTTGTCGGTGTGTTCGATCTGGATGATGGGAACGGGAACCACCTCAACGAAGGACTCCTGGTAAATCCCCCCAGGAGTGAGTATCTCCCCGAGTTCACCGTGCTGGAGCGGGCGCGGTGGAAGCTGGGACACACAGGCGGCCGCGAAAGTATCATAGAACGACGGCCGGACGGTTTCCTCCTCGTAGAAGGTGGTTGCCCAAGTCGCGATACGATCATCGATAGCCTGCGAGAACTTCTCGTCGATGGAATCCTCGGTGAGGATGGTCCAGCCAGTCTCTGGTTCGAAGCCGACACCGAACCAAGTGTCTCCGGCGATGAAGCGGAAGCCAACGATGCCCTCACGGTCGACCCAGTCATCACCGATAGCGACGACGCCGCCCAGATTTTGAATGTTGGAGTTGTCGACTCGGGTGTGAATGTCGGTTCCGTCCAAGGTGGAGGTGGATTCGAAACTATCGGGTGCTTGGAGGCTGATGAAATCCGAGATCGAGAGTGGGTGCCTAGGGAGAGTCGCCAGCACGCGACGGGCGGTGGTCGTTTCGGAACCCATGTGTTTGTGTTTCTGTACTAATCTACCGCGTTCTGCTATTTAAAATATCAGCCGGGAATAAGCCCCTCGAGCAACAGCATAGAAGGGTCAATTACTGGTTCTAATGTGGTCCTGGAGGGGACTCGGTACCAGTGGAGGGATTCAGGTTGAATCGTTATGAGTCTGTGTTGCGGGTTCTATCGACGTAGTCGTCGACGGACTCCTGGATTTGTTCCTCCGATGGTGAGGAGGAAGGCGGGGAGACATCTCGATTGATGAGGTCAGGGCGCATCGCCTCCACTTTTTGCTGGTCCTTTGCCTTCACGCGGTCGTACCAAGCTTGGACTGATTCGTTGACCGAATGCGGATTCGCGTCTTCGATGTCGGACCCGCCAGCAACCGCTTGAGCTTCCTTGGGATCGAGTGCTCTGTCTTCATACTCTGGGGTCAGAGTCTCACCCTCTGGGAGAGGCGGATCCCCCTCAGGTAGTGCCAACACTTCATTATCCGCTGTGACTTCGCTTTCCGTACTTGCACCCAGATCGTCATTCGGTGGGTTCCAATTGCCGTTCTTCGCCCGCCGATAGGCGTGGCCGGGCCAATTCGCAATCGGCTCGTTGAGATTATTTTTCACGTGGCTCACACCCGCTTTTGCCTCGCGAGCACCGAGCGCCACGCCACCGCCAGCTAATCCGGCCCCAGCTCGAGCGCCCTGTCCCCACGTAGCCTGACTCATCCATTCTTTCCGTGATTTTACGCCACGGTAGGCGCGCTGCGCGTTACTCCGTGCAGTATCCCGTGCCGATGAGACACGTTGTTTCAGATTAGTTTTCGCCGAACTAGCTGCCTGTCGGGGGTGGAATTCGGGTTTTGCTGAGCCAGTCGCTCCATACGCCTTTGGGCCGGTTCCGCTACCGCCGCCGAAGTTTCGGAGGGTGTGCTGTCCGGCGCCACCGCCACCGGACGGAGTCGGTCCACCGCCACCTCCTCCACCACTACCTCCGGACGAAGACGGACTACCGCTGCCACCGCCGCGTAACGCACTCAGGCCACTAAACCCGAGAAGATGACCGGCGGAACTCCCACCCATCGACAGGGCCTGGATCCCGACGAAACCGGCGAGACCGAGGCCGGAAAGCCAGCCGAGGAACCGCTTCCAAAGGACGAGCTTATTCTGCGATGGGTCAATTCCGGCAGTGAGTGCTTCCGGGCCGTGAGCCCCGCTCGCGTTAGCCACACAGATGTCCGGGGCAGACATACTACAGCCGGTCTGAAGAGCGAGCGCGATGAGCGGCCCCGCGAGGAGGAGATACGCTGTGACCTTGAAGACAAACATAGCGACGTCGTTCGCGTACCGGAGTGGTCCCCAGTCGGTGTACCACATAACAAGCAGAATCGGGAAAGCGGTGTAGACGAGATGGATCATAAAGATGCGGAGGAAGAGGATCATCACAACGAGAGCGATAGCGATGAGAGAGATTGTACCGGCGGCGAGGTAAACGAGCACAGCGGCGATAGCCGAGCCCATCAAATCGCCGATGGCGTTGTTGAGGGCGGGGCCGGCGAGGGAGACCGCGTAAGTCTCGGGCATCACGAGCTTCGTAACGCTATTCGTGAAGACGACAGCGACGTGGAGGAATGGACGGATGAGAGCGAGTGCGAAGAGGGCTTTAACAATACGGATTCCCTGCCGTAAATAGGAGCCCTCTGGGGCTTCCGAAAAGAGTGCCGCGATCGTTCCGAGGACGATGACGGTCGGAAAGAGAATCAGCGAGTACTGGAGATTCTGTATAAAAGTTGCATTCGCTCCTTCCTGGTAGTACAACGGGTCGATAACGAGAAACTCCTGGACCATTCCCACGAAAACCTCGCCCAGGACGTTCGTCAAGCCGGTCGCGAGCGTGTTGACGATCCCCTCGAACCAATCCTCTGGGTCAAGGGGATTAAATAGCGGAATGATCGGGAGGGCAGCCATCGCCGCAGTGGAGGAAACGGTTTGTTGAGCTGTAGGTGCGATACCTAAGAGACGGTCTTGAATTTTGGCCGAGAGGATGCTGGATGACGTCGACGGTTCCATTGCGGAGGTTTCTGTTGAGTCCCTAGACTTTCGGTGGCGAAGACGGCGACCGACACGGTAGAGCCACCTACTAAGGGTGGTTGGAGAGCGCTCCATGTGAATCGCTGTGTCAGAATACGTTGTCCAATACCTATAACTTCTATCCCCGAACCAATCGGAGATAGCCATTGACCGAGGACAGTGAGTCGCGCTACGATCTCATCGTCAACTGAAGTTCGCAAGGCCGGCTGAATGACGAAGAAGTGGGTGTCGTCAATCTTGAGAGAATATTGCGAGGGATGGCTACTTGATGGTATACCAGCCGACCCCGACGAGCAAGCCTACGCTCACAGCCAGCGAGAGGAGAGCGGCCTGTACTGGCTGTAAAAAGAACGTCCAGAGATCAACAATCAGGCTCCCGTTTCCGGGAGAGATCGCGGTTGTGTGGCTGGACGAGTAGTAGATGTCGTGATTCTCTGTGTATGGGTCACCAGGGAAGCGCGCGGTGATCGTCACACTATCGAACGTAGCGTAGGCGACACCGTTGTCGTTTGTAGTGACTGAGGATTCGACCGCCCCGGTCAAGATCAGTTTCCGATCCGGGAGTGGAGTTCCGTCTGGGCCAGTAAGACGGAGTCTGAGTTCCGGCGGCTCGTTTTCTTCCCCTTCTGCCGGCGGAATCACTGTGTAGGTGAGCGACGAATCCTCCATCGAGGTGACCTCTGTTGTCGAGACGGGTATTTCATCCCCGAAGACCGACGTTACTGAGGTGATCTGACCGGGGGCATCCCTGATGACAATTCTCGAGGTCTGGTTGGCGGTCGCCGTAGTGAGATTCACATTTTCCGCCAGGGTCGCCCGCTTCGAGACGCCAGGAACAGTGCGCTGGCGGAGATCCGTCACCCGTCCGTGACGATACACATCCGTTTCTCCGACGGCCTCAACACTTGGGGACGGTTGTCGAGCAGTGAGTCGGAGGGCAAGTGTTGGTGGGAACTCCGTACGTTGTGGGTCTGTGTCCCAGTTCGACGTTGTTTCGCCCCAGCGGTACTGACGGACACCGTAGACCTGCCAGACGTTCGTTAGGCGTTGGGCACTAGCATTCGAGTCTCCTTCTACGTTGAGGGCGGCCCAACTCCAAAGTGCCCGTTCAGAGAGATGCTCCGGGCCCTCGATAGAGAGGACGATGGAGCGGCGGTCGTGTGGTTCCTCAATTACGCGCTGGGAAATCGAGACGCTGTCTGGTGGGACAACGTGGGCTGGCCGATCGTCGGTAACGGTGAGCTCATCATAGGTGGCATTGACTTCCGTGTGAGTGTACGTCCACGTATCGTTGTGCGGATGGTAGAAATAGTGATCAGTGGTGACTTCCGCGGTGACGTTGATCGTCGCCTGAAGCTCTAGACGTTGCCTCTCACCATCCGAAGGGGGAGCGTTTGCGTAGTCGATATACCGGGCCTCTCGTGCCGATGTTTCTGGTGTCGTGTGTTTCGACCACGTCTGATCGTCGATGCTGAGGTTACGCTCAACCCGTTGTGAGGCGAGATCGTATGTGGTGTTAGTGCGATAGCCGCCGACGACGGCCGTCACAGAGCGATTTACGGTTAGCGGGCCACGACCGGTGGCGCTGACGGTACGCGTGATAGTGTGACCGTCGAGCGTCTCGAACTCAACTGTCTTGGTGACGGTCTGTACGTCGTCCGACGAGTTATCCTCCGGCGCAGGGATGTTGAGGGTGACATCCTTTGTTTCGCGGACATAGCGGGTAGTCGTATTTGGTTCTGGGAGGGCGACGCGGTAGTCGACGTACTCAAGGACACGCCCGTCTGGCCCCATTAGATAAGTGCCGTTTGTTTCCGCTCCTGGGGCGTTCACTTCGGCAGCGCTGGTCGCACCCATATACGCGATGAAGCCGTCTTTGATGAATATGCTATCCTCCCGGTCCGGTGCGCTTGCCGGCCACCGACTCGTTGAGTTTGTTCGTTCAACTCTCGCCAACTGGTCAAGTCGATACTCCTGCAGTGTCCGGGGTGAGCCATCAATACGGACGCGCGTCTCTGGATTGGTCGTAAGCGTGTAGGTGTCGACAGCACGAGAGAGATTTTCAGTCGACGCGTTGGCCTCCACAACATACTGGAGGAGAATGCCACCACGACCGCCACCCGGAATGCCGAGAGCCTCCGTATCGCGGTCACTCGCGACAAATACACGAGCATTCCCGTCAACCGGCGGTTGCGCGGTAGAGTTGGATTCGTTGGTCGCGACTACCGCAATCGTGGAGAAGCAGACACTCGAAAGGAGAAGGAAGGCGACGAAGAGGCTGGAAAACTGCCGAGGTGTAGCCCTAGTGATAGTCACCGAAGGCTCGTCGGATGGGCGGGGGTTGTCTTGATCCCCCGCGGGGGTATCAAACCGGGAGGTCATACATCACCACTCCGGGACTGGATAGTAACCCGGATGATGGTAGCTTCGAGTGCTACTGGCCGCATAGGGGGCGAACTTACCTGCGAATATGTGGTCCGGCGACAAAGTGTTTTCCGCGATTGGGAAACAGTAGAGCAGCTACTCGTGGGCGTGATGAGTGAACGCCAGGGCGGTCGGACAGAGTCGTATATGGGAGCCAGAAGTCGCGTCTTCGCAAAAAGTCGTTGAGAGATTAACCCCCCGCGGGGGTATAAAATCAATAGTGAGCAGCGAGAGCTATCCTACGACTTCCTCAACATCGTCTCCGTAGGAGATGGTCTCCCAGTTGGTTGGAGTGACTTCGTGACCCTCGAAGGCGTCGTACTCGGGGAAGGCGGAGAGGACGAGGACATCGACGCGTTCGGAGAGGTAATCGACGAGATGGTGGATGTTGGTATCGTCGAGACCGGTATGCCCGTCGAGTAGCATAACGGGAACCCGGTCAGCGACATCGAATGCTTCGTGGCCGGCAAGGGCAGCGATGATGCCGAGGAGTTCCCGCTCGCCTTCACTGAGAGCGTCAAGTCTAGCTTCGCGGCCTCCACGTGCGACGATGAGGTCGAAGTTGTTGGTGAGGCGTGCTGTCTCGAACCCAACGTCGAATCTCGTGAGAATGTCGGAGAGCGCCGAATCGAATGCGTCCCGAGTATTTCGCTTCACACGCTCTTTGCGTGTTCGGAGGTCCTCGACCTCAGAGCGGAGAGATTCGAGTTCCTCTTCGAGGACATCACGCTGCGAGGCTTCCGACTTGACTGTCTCAAGTTCGCCACGAGCGTCTTCAAGCTCGGCTTCCATGTATTTGATCTCACTCTGGAGGTCAGTCGCGTGGTCTTGCGTCTCACTGACCAGACCTTCGAGTTCGTCAATCTGTGCTTCGAGGGAAGCTTTTCGTTCTCTGGCCGATTCAAGATTCGTCTGTGCGTCATCAAGCTGGGATTCAAGCTCTCCGATGCGGTCGCGAAGGTCGCGTTCTTTCCGCTCCGCGTCCCGTACGGTCCGTTGTTTTTCTTGAAGCTCGTTTACCTTCTTGCGGAGAGTCGACTCTTGGTCGCGAAGTGAGTTAAGACGGTCAGAGATACTGTCTAACTGTGCCTCGACCTCTTCACTAGAGGTGTCGTTCCCACAAATCCAGCACGCAAGCTGGTCAGAGAGCATATCGTGAGAGACGTCTGTGAGAAGCGAGAGACGGTCTTCTTCGAGAACGCGCTGATTTACCTCATAGATCGACTGGAGGAGTTCTTTATCGCGTTCGATTTCGTGGAGATCAGATTGGAGATCCTCGAGGTCGTCTTCGAGCTCCTCGTGTGTTGGGACATCCAACATCTCAAGTTCCTCTTTCTTTGCTTCAAGTTCATCCCCGACGCGATCTGCGGTTGATTCGTACCGGTTGATGTCTGTCTTGGTCTTCTCGAGCTGGGCGCGGAGGTTACTCAGCTCGTCTCGAGCGTCACTATCTGAAGAAGCTTCGTTGTCGAGCTCGTTCCACTCTTCTTGGAGGTCTTCGAGTTGGGATTCGAGCGTTGTGACCTTCTCTTGGAGGCGCGGGAGGCGGTTAGCAGCGTTTTGGGCTCGCTCGAGTTCGGCCTCGACCTGTTTCTGTTCGGCTTTGAGGTCGGCAATCTGCTCGTCGACGTTCTCGAAATCGAGGGGACGTGTGAGGAGGTCCTCAAGGTTTTCACCCATACGGACGGCTTGCCGGACCTCATTGGTCTCATCGAGGAACGCAAAGAGGGCAGCACAGACACGATCGACATCATCGGTGAGGTATGGATTGCCGGATTGTGTAATCGTGCCGTTGGTACGGGCAAGATCGACAGCGTAGGTGGTGTCGTCGATTTCGAGCTCAACGTGACCGTGATCTTGGCCTTCAGTGAGGCTTGTTTCAGTCCCGAAGGCTGTTTCAATTGCGGTGAGGAAGCTCGATTTTCCTTGCCAGTTGCTCGCTCGGACGGCGTTCACACCGGATTCGATCGTAGCCTCCCCTCGATGGATGCCTGCGATATTTTCGATTTCTAGATTCCAGGTCATGGTTACGCGGTGTTGAGCATACTATCTATTAGCATAGGCGATTGGGACGAGAACGAAGTGGCTCCGAGCGCCAGTAGAGAGAGCAGGAGAGAGGTTTGTGATGAGGGCACAGAATTCATCGTTGTATCTGATTGGTGGTGTGAATCGTTTTCGTCAGATTCGGTATTCTCCGACGGATCTGGAGTTGAGTTGTTGGGTGGGTCTGTATTAGTTGGATCCGTCATATGGTCGTTACAGACGTATCCTCGCTTGATTGCATCTTCGATGGGGACCCGTGTGTCGCATTTGGGGCATTGTAGTCTGATTTCGACGTCGACGGTGGCTTGGTCTGCAAAAGGAACAACGCCGTCTTTGGCAAGTTCTGGAAGGATGTTTTCTGTTTTTGAGGCAGCCATTCGTTTCGCCGACGCGATGGCTTTCTCTCGAGTCGTAGTAGTGGAATTGGCTGTGGACTGAGTGTCTTTTTCGACTTCGAGACAGTTTTTGAGGTGATTTCGGATTGTACCGTGAGAGACGAGAGTTTTCTTGAGTTCGTCGATGTCCATCCCGTCGCCTTCGAGGTCGGCCGCGAGCTCGGCGCGTTGGATGTTATCTTCGTTTACAATAACATCGTATTCTCGGTCCAGATGGATGCTAACAGTTGATCTCCCGTAGTTTTCATATATCGACTTGAGAACACGTTTGTTGAACCAGTCTGTGAGTTTTTTATATCCTTCTGAAGTGCGGCCGTCAGTTCCAGTCCACCGTTTCGCGAGGTAGTCATCTACAGAGTCATAGTCAGATCCGGGGGCTGTTAACCCATACTCTGCGATGAGATCGTCGACTTTGCACATCTCCGGGGAGGAATTCTATGTCCACATCAATAAAAGCGAAGTGTTCTTCAGACCGCCCGACATTCAGTTAGACTGGTGCTAAATATCCGTTTCTCGTCCAAGGAGTGCCTAATTGAGCGGTGAGTACTTTGGAGATGTGTTCTCAATATCTGTGCTTCGTAACGCTGAGCGAGTTGCTGCCGGCCTATTCAGTTAGTGTGTGATAGGGGATGTGGAGGAGGTGTGTCCGGCATTCTTTGCAGACGATCGAGAGCTGTGGTCCTGTGTTATCTGTAAAGTGATTGAAGTCGAACTCGCCGTCAGAGGAAGTGTAGGTGGCTTCTCTAAGTTCCATAATAGCGAGTTCGGTGTTTTCACAGATAGGGCAAGGGTCACCTCGGGACCAGTTTGGATATTTGGTACTCTGTCGGGCGCAGATCTCATCTTCGGGCATTTGTTCGATGAGGTCGACCACTGTGTCGAGGTCGAGGTGACGATTGATATTGTGAGAATCAGTGGTCGGAGCCGTCGACTGGCTGGATGAAACATCGATTCCTCCGTCGGTGGATATCTTTCCGTTTTTCAGTGTGATGACGATGGTCGTCATGGGGGCATTCTACTATTGCAGGGAGCGGTTGGCAGGGCGGTACTTCCGGAGTGGTGTGTTTTGAACTAGTGGTGTGCTGACATTATCTAATTCGGATGGAACGGGCAGGCGGATATCGATCCGTAATGACTGCTTTAGAGATGGGAAGAGTAGGAAATCGACGATTGAATTCCGGTTCATGAGATACGCTTTTGAATATTACCGGATTGTGTGTTATACTCACCCGTGTTTACACCGTCAAAATGTATGAACATACACAGGTACAGAAGACGGAGCTTTAATCGATGATTACGAAGGGAATGTGTATCGGATCAGGTGTAAGATTGTACCCTCAACGGTGTCGAATTCGCAATGGGATGCCTTCTTTTGATTGAGTTGTAACCCGTGGTTCGAGTTCAATTGCTTCGTCGTTCTCCCAATCAAATTGGAATTTCTGCCCGATCGTTGCTAGGACTACTTTTGCTTCTAAGAGAGCGAACTCCCGACCGATGCAAGTTCGACGTCCACCACCAAAGGGGGCGTACGCAAAGTCGTGGAGTTCTTCCTCAAACTCATCAGTCCATCGTTCCGGGCGTAACGCCATAGGTTCATCATAGAACCGTCCATCTCGATGGATATGGATTATCGATAGGTGGATTTCGTGGTCCTCGGGAATCCGATATCCACCGACTTCGACATCAGTGAGCGTCCGGCGCGGAATCGTATGAACTGGTGGGTAGAGCCGTAGCGCCTCAGTAATTATTCGGTCTGTGAACTCCAACTCTTGGAGGTCGTCGTAAGTGGGCGAGTCTCCATCGAGAACTGTGACCAGTTCCGTATGAAGTTGCTCTTGGAGGTCTGGGTTCGTCGCCAGCGCGTACCAAGTAAATGCGAGAGCTGCGGCGGTCGTCTCGTGCCCCGCAAAAACCATAGTGATCAATTGATCTTCGATCTCTTCGATTGTAAGATCTGATCCATCCGCCCTATTACGCGCCTTTTGGAGCTGTGTGAGCAGGTCTGGAGTATTTGAGTGAGCACCCTGCTTAGAGTTCGATTGGCCCTCGGACCCACCTGTCTCGTCTTCTGAGATTCTTGTTCGGTCGCTTCCTTCTTCGAGTAATCTTCGAACCTCCTGACGAAGGCGCTTCGTGGATTGATTGAATCGATGCCGTGCTGGTGTCGGGAGCCACGGTGGCAGAATCCATGATGATGGTGTGAACCATTCGTTGAGTCCGTCAGCGGCATCACGAAGTTCTTGATCCTCGCCAGGGACCAACGAACGACCGAACAGCGTGGAAAAGAGAACCTCCAGAGTGAGGTTCTTCATCTCAGGCTCCATATCTAGTGTTTCACCCTCAATCCACGTTTCGAGACGTCGTTCGGTACACGCAACCATCTGCTCTGTGTAGTCTCTTATGTGGTCTCGGTAGAAGAGCGGTTGCAACATATCACGCTGTTGTCGCCACTTCTGGCCCTCGACCGAAAGGAGACCGTTCCCGAACGCGCGTTGATAGTCCTCGGTTTTCCCGAAGACTTCGACATCGGACACAAGGACACGGTCAAGATGGTCTGGGTGAGTGAAAACAAAAACATCGTCGACTGCCGGGAGAGCCATCCGGTAGATGTCTCCGCACTCCGACGTCGCCCTCTCTACAAACGTGAATGGATCGCGAGCGAACTGGACAGCGTTTTTTAGGACCGGATAACCCGACGGTGCCGGTGGTAGTTGGGAGCTCACGATAGTCGCTCTTTGTATCAGTATATGTAAAAAGTACCGCTGAGAGATGGGTTTCGGGTGGGTTTTGAAAAGGAAGGGTATTCCAATAAGCTCGAATCAATATCAGATTTGTGCGATATATTCATAGCATTGGGTGTGCACTTTAGTAACGGGTGAAAACAAGTGACGCAGTCCGAGCGTGCGACCACAAATCCACTCACGGACGAACGGATTGTCGTCCGTGAATTCATTAGTGATCTTGCTGGGTCCACCTCTTTAGATATACTGCGTTCACTCGACGAGGGCGCAAAGACGGCCTCGACTATCGCACAATCGGGAGAGATCACCCGACAGACGGTATCGAAACATCTCGTGCAACTCACCGATTTGGGGTTGACGAAAACAGCTGATACTGGTGGATATGAGCTGACGGCAGGTGGGAAAATCACGCTGGAAGCGTTTGAATCGTGTCCAAATGGTCTCGATCGCGAGCCACTCACCCAGCTAACTCGGTCAGAACATACCATCCCGCTGTTACAAACGCTTGCAGAGCAACCCAGCCGCCCGAGCGAATTGGTGGACATAACCAACGGGTCTCCGTCTCGCGCAACTGTTCGGAGAGCGTTACGGATGTTTGAGACGGAAGGATGGAGTGTAGAGAGCGACGGTGTTCACAGGCTCACGCCCGCTGGGCAACAAACAGTAGAACGGTATGAGGAACTGGCCGAGACAATCGAGCAGGTGTTGGATAAAGCACCTTGGTTCCAACGGCTCAATCCAATTAGAACGGATATTCCAGTTCGAGCCCTCGCTGACGCAAAGCTGTATGTCTCCTCACCCCACTCTCCGGGAATCGTCCTGGCGACAGCTCTCAAACTCTGCGATCCACGGCTTGACCACTTCCGCGTGTTGACATCGATTTTCAACCCGACGCTCTTTAGCGCGTACAATAAACTGCTCAAACTTGGTCTGAAAGGGGAGGCAATCGTCGACGCCTCGCTCTACCAGCGACTCCATGAAGAAGAGATGGAGTACTTTCTGGACGACTCAAACTACGACAACTTTCAGATATTCTGTCTCGACGAACCACTGACGCTCGGCATTGGTATCTACGATAGGGAGCAGATCGCGGTTGGGGCGTACAATAAAATTGGGGAGGGAGAACATATCGCGATGATCCTCAGTTCAAATGAAGCGGTAGTCCAATGGGGTGAAGAGCTCTATAATCACTATCGGAAACGGGCTCGAGACCCTGCGGAAATGTAGACGTATTGAGTGAGTTAGGGCTATTCGTCTATAATAGATTTCTTGACGCCAATCAGCTCTTCGTATAATTGGATTCCGTCTTCGATGAGTCCTTCGTCTTCTGCGTCAGTGCTATAGGTGCTGTCGAAAGATTCGATGTCGTGGGCGTAGTCGTTTCTTGCGTCTCGGATTTTATTGATGGTGTTGTAGTCCTCATCTTCGATGAGTCCGAAGCTTCTGCACCCGTTGAGACATCGGTCGAATCCCCAGTCGTCGTCATAGAAATTTGAGGCAGCAGGGTTGTCTTGAGCCTCCTCAAAGTAATCCTCTAGCGAGTCTTTGACATAGTTCTCGAAGTAGACAGACAGCAGGATTACGAGTATATTGTTTCGGTCGTGATTGTAGGCCCAGAGGACGTCGTTGAAGTGGTAGAATATCTCGGGATCGGATCGTCGGACCTTTTCTTCTAAATTGAAAGTTTCAAGCAGTTCTTGATCGGAATATCTGGCTATATGAGCCTTGATCGGTTCGACTATGCTGTGCTGTATTGTGGAATAATTCGCTGAGTTTAATTTGGAATAGACGATGTTGTTGTCTTTTTCGAAGGTGGGAGAAGAGCTACCGAAACGTGCGTATCGTACTCTTATCGGTAAGAGAGCGTCAAATTTCGAAAGAGATTCGAGAGCGATCTGATTTACCGCTGCACTCGATGTGAGTGGTTGTTCTTCGGTGAATTCGACGACTGCGATCGGTATCTCAACGGAGTCGGTTCCTTCGAGGAACCATCTTTCGAGATCGTCAATCTGATCTAACCCAGTCGGTTCCCAGCTTACTTCGCGGTATACTATGGCGTCGAATGGATGCTTGGTGAATTTCTCACCGGAGTCAAAGAGGAACGGGTTGAAGTAGGATAATCGGAGTTCTGGAGAGACTTGGAGCTTGGTACCACCAATATCCGTCAATTCGTCTTCCAGAATTCTCACGGCCTGAGTAGAGAACTCGCTGAATGGTTCAGCCGACATTTGTAGTTGTATACCCTTGATGTCCGATTGTGTAGTAGTTCTTTGGGACGGAGTTGATGGAACTCTTTTTTGTGTTCTGAGTGACCACTTGAAGCAGTGGTGTGTTCGGGACTACTCCGACTGTTCGTCGGCGAGTTCGCGAGCTCGTCTCGCGAGGAGGCGTTGTATCCAAGTTCGGTTTTCGTGCTGGTTCTCGTAAGCGAGGTACTGCTGGACTGTTTCTCGGGAGTGCATACAGTGCAGGCCCGCCTTGATGAGGCATGCGTTGGACGTGTCAAGAAATCGGTCCGGTGGGAGTTCCTCGAGGATCTTGTCGTCTGAGTCAGTCACGATGTCTTCACCTCCGTTGGATGACGCCTTACTCATAGGCAGGGGGTGAGGTGTGGATCGCCGGCGGGTCAGACCACGACTCTACTTCCTCCTGGACGGCTGTGAGGACGGCTTGCGCTTGCCTCGAATGTGAATCTTCGTTCGTCGGCAGGTCAATGAGCACCCGGAGTTCGAGGACATCCTCGAGTTCGATTCCCGGGACGGTGTAATAAAGCGTGTAGAGAACCTTGTCGTGGATGGTTTCAGGCGAGTCACCGGCTTGTGCGATCGTGTCCGGGTCGACGGTAGAGGCAGCTGTTGACATATGAAACACTTCACCTGCTTGGCGGTGGGGAGAAACCCGCGTGTCTGGGTGAATTCCCGTTCAGAGGTGATAGCGGTCTCCGTAGTTACCCCACGAAGAACGTTGCGGATGCCTCGCCGTGGGGTAACTTGAGAGAGACTAATCACCGTTGACGGGCGTGAGTCCCTCCTGGTACTCGATACGCTGCCGTTCCGACTCGTTGCGGTACGCAAGCGTCCATCCGTTTTCGTACGCGATAACGATCGCATCCTCGAGCGGATCGTAGTCGGGATCCTCCGGGTCGTAGACCGGTGCATCGTCAGGAACGAACGGACTCGGCTCTTCGTAGATGTTTCGCCCGCTCGCTGCCCAGACGGGGTCCTGTGGCTCCTGAATCGCTTCTCCGTAGACGTCACAGGGGGTCGTCTCCGGCCAGAGGTCGCGTTCTTGCCAGAAGGCACGCATCTCACGGAGACTCCGACGGACAGTTTCACGAATCCCGAGACTGTCAGCGGATTGCCAGCCATCGCGACTCCAGTACTCTCCGAGGTAGGCGACCTTCGCCGGCCCGTTCCAGTCCATCCCGACGATGTTCGCCGGCGGCGCACCTGTGAGCGTTGGCTGCGTGAGATCCTGGAGCGCCTCGTACTGGACGGGAGGACTCCCACCGAGGAGGTGAATATGGCGGCCACGCCAGTCCACAGGGTCGCTGTAGTCGTCTGCGTGGAGGGACGAGTAGCCGAGCGGATACCCGAGGACCTGGTCGTCGTCGATAATCTCGATTGCCTCATGGCACTTCGGGACGATAATGTACGTTGTCGACGGGTACTCTTCGCGGAGGTTGCGAGCGAGTTGGGTGTACTCGCGAGCGTCCTGCGGCGTGTCAGCGTCACCGATGACGGCTACATCGGGCTCGTACTCGCGGAACCGGTCGACGTATCGGTCGGGATCGGGGTCGTGGAACTCGTTGTCGAGCATAACCACCGGGAGGTCGACGTTCCGGTAGGAGTCGATCTGGAGGCGATAGTCCTCACGGATGCCCGTGGTGAAGCCAAGTTTGTAGGCGTCTGTCGCGAACGGCGCTCTGAAGAGGAAGCCGATATATGCGGGGCGACGGGCCGACTCGAGGGTGTCCGGCTCGGGTGCCGCGTGCGGTGGTGGGAACGGACGTTGTATCTCGGTCGAAGCCGAAGCTACCTGAAGAGAACTGGAAGCCATACGCGGGAAGTGTGAATAGCTGGTTGCGACGGTTCTTGACGAACGATACGGATGCCGTGCTGTGCAGCGGCTCAGGCCAGCTGCCGTGAAGAAAGACTCGCGAGACAGGTACTGTCCCGATAGATGGAGGAATTTATATCTCGAGCGTTCAGGTGACGAGTTGTGGTCTAGTGCGACGGTTAGGAGGTATTGCACTGATGGCGCTGCTCGCAACTCTGGCAGAGGAGCATCTGGTCGGGATCGTCCATCGCCTCGCGTTCGTGGTCTTTCAGTCGGTTATGGCCCCAGCGGTTGTACGCCTCGTCGGGTCCGTCGTCCAGGGCGGCGAACGCGCCGACGGTTGCTTCGAGACAGAGAATGCGCCGATAGACATCGGGATAGAAGAGCCGGATCATCCGGAGTTCTTTCCGTTTGGAGAACGCCCCACAGAGGCATTCTCCCGAGATTTCGAGCGTCTCCTTTACGGGTGACATCGGGAGGTCGAGGCTGCGTCGGTAGCGGCGAACATCGAGTGGAGTGAATTCGACGAGCGGAGAGATCGTCGGATAGCCAAGGAACTCCTGCTGACCGCTCGCGTCGACGTTTTCCATCCGGTTCTGCGATTCGTGCCGGGAGACACCGGAGATGAGAAGGAGGTCGTCCTCAAGCATCTTCAGGAAGCGCGAGAGCGGCTTCTCCTTGAGATTCCAGTACATATACTTGTGCGCTCCGGGGCCAGGGAAGCCAAACCGCTGGATGAGCGCCGTGTATTCCTCGTGCGGCCGACGGTACTCGTGCTCTCGGCCCGGATCGTCGCAGGGTGCCCCGACCTCGTAGTACGGGATGTCGAGCGCTTCTGCTCGCTCCTCGACAAATGCGGTCGTCTCCGGGATGCCGATCCCGGTGTTGATGTGGATGACACCATCCAGATCGAGGTAGTGAGATTGATAGACGACGTGCATCGCGGTCAATGAATCGTGGCCGCCAGAGACGAGCGCGTAGACACGGTCTGTTTCAGGGGCGGCCTCGATCACGCGACGAGCGGTGTTCGCAGCCTCGGCGTTGACGTCGTCGGGGAAACCCAGCCGGAAGTCCGACGTCGACGAGACGGCGGCAGTAGAGCTCATATTGAGGCGTCGTGGTCGAGGTTGTTTGTGAGGGCGAGCCAGAGAGCGTATGCGGCGTGGCGGTAGAGGACGGTCTCACACTCGGGACACCAGTACTCGACGGTGCCGAGTCGATTGAGGGCGGCGCTGAACGCGCTCGACCCATCGTGATGAATCGCGCATTCCTCGTTCAGATGCATCTCGTGGAGGTGGGACGTCCCACACTCGGGACAAGGCTGACCCGGCTCCCAGTCGTCGCGTGCGATGGCTGTGACGGAGTACGGTTCGTCGCTTGGACGGGGCCCAGTGAGCTGGTAGGAGGTCTCGCTGCGGGTGTCGGGGGACGTGGTGGAGCCTGTCTCGGTCATATGGATCACGCAGCCCGTTCGACGGGCTTTCAGGCTCGAAGAGCGAGAAAAACACACCGAGCGAGGAGGGGGCGGTTAGAACGGTGGTTCGACGTCGATCGCTGCGACGTACTCGTTGATATTTTCCTGTGGTAACGGGGCATGAGGAGTGGGTTCGTCGTCAGTTGTTGGGATCGCACGAAGCGCCGAAGCGAAGGTGCAGTGTGGACAGTCGAACCAGTAGGTCGCGTCCTCGTTCGGGGCGGGGTCAGTGAAGATGATGATGAGCGGATCAGCTCCGCATTCGGGACAGGCGTGGGCTGAGGCGCGCTGATGGTGTTGGCGGCGAGTTGTCGTAGAGTGAGCGCGAGAGGACATAGTGTTGGGAAGGGTGGGGGACAGAGATTAGTTCTTCTGTGAAGCGAACTGTTCGAGGGATTCCTGTTCGGTTGGGGCTGTCGAGGCGGTTGTGGAGTCGTCTTCCTGGTCGGTGGAAAGAGTGGATGGCGCTCTGGAAGTGACGCCGGGATCGCATTCGTGTCGGTTGTGGTGCTCTTCGAGGTAGTCAAGGCGCTCGGAGTGTGGGCGGTAAAGGATGGTGTCGTCGTCGGTGACGCAGTAGTTCTCGGGTCGCGCTCCGCAGGTAGGACAGTCGACGTACCAGGAGGGGTGGAGATACCAGCCCTCGCCACACCGAATACACGAGTGCTGTGCCTCGGCGTCTGAGTCGGGCACGTGGATGTCCAGGGGTGAGCGGTCGGTCGCGTGGACATCGAGTCCCGTGTTCTGTTTCATGTCTATACTGATGATCCAGTCCTGCTCGACGCAGGGATGCTCGATGACGGCGACGTGGGAGCGACGATAGTCGAGGCGCTGCGGCATACAGGTCGCGGTGTGGCCGACTTGGATTATCTGGCCGCCCGCGGCGATGAGTGGATGGAGTTCCTGTTTGAGTGCTGTATCCCGGCCAGTAGTGCGGCCAGCGTAATCGGTGGTCTGCTGGAACGCCTCACTCGGGAGGTCCACGAGGACGGTGTTGAAGATGCCGGCAGCGAATTCGGCTGCGAGTTCGCGCTCGTCGAAGTGGTACGCGGCGTCGACGGATTCGTCAACGCTCATCCGCACAAGGTGGCCGTCGTGGGGGAGTGACCGTTCACGCGTCGAGACGTTGAGGACACGCCCGGAGAGGTGGGTGGCAAGGTAGTCGGCGACGCCGGCTTGAGGCATAATCTCAGGGCTGAGGCGGATGTACTCGAGGGTGAGGGGCGTGTTCCCATTTCCGCTGGTCGCGGCGCCACCTGACGCGGTGGCTTCTGCGTTCGGGAGTGCTACGTCGGTTTCGTGTATTGGGCGGCGTGCCGACGTGATCTCGTTTTTGGGTTTCTGAGCGACGACACTGAGCCAGTCGTGCTGGCGGCCAAGGGTATTCCAGACGGCGACTTCTTCGAGCGTGTACTCCTCTTCAGGCGGCATAAGCGACGTCGTATAACCGAGCCGGATAACGCGACCACCGGGTTTCAGGAGGGCGTCGACAACGCGAGCGAGTTCGGTGACTGTGGGTAGTGTGTCCTCCTCGCAGTCGTAGGTGGTCGTGCTCTGTCGTTTCGAGAATGGCGGGTCGAGGACGATCGTGTCGAACGATTCAGCCTCGAGGATGTCAGGAAGGTCGCGGACGTCAACGTGATAGTCGGCGTCGATATCGGGATTGATGTCGTTCCGGACGATCCGCCCATCGTGGGTGAGCCGGGTCCGTCCAGCACACGCATTGAGGACGCGACCGTCGAGTTGCGATTCGACCCAGTCGCGGAGCTTCTGTGCGCCGAACGTCCAGCGGTCAGGCTGGACCGTCCAGTAGGAGAGCGAGGGAGGCATCTGGTGAGTGGAGAATGGTTTGCGGAGCGGGCGCTGTGAGGAGGGGTGAGTGTTACTGAGGGGTTACGTTGGAGGCTTGGCCGGTTCTACCGAGATTGTATCATATGTATCTGAGGTATCTGATGGTGGTGAGATATGTGAGTTACCAGACGGGGGAGACTCGATGTCGAGCATGATGAGTCCTCGGAGCATATAGGACGAGAGAAAACAGGCGATAGAGGCGTTAATTATTAAGTTAGGGTCTGAGAATTAGGAACGCGTATGGCAGACCTGATTGTCCAATCGAAGATTCGAGAGCACCTCGACGGAATGAATGTCTCGGCAGACTTCTTCGACGTGCTCGACGAGGAAGTCGCTGAACTCCTTGACGATGCTGCGCGTCGTGCAGAAGCGAACGACAGGAAGACCGTTCAAACTCGAGACCTCTAATCCGATCTCGTCACCCCATTTCGTTTGATTCGCTGTTGTTATCTGCACTTTCTGTAGCCGCCGTTTGATACGCTACACAGTGACGATGGTTTCGCAGTTCACGCATCGAAAGAGGATGGTCTCGCAGTCGGGATCGTCGTAGTCGACATCGTGGTCGGGGAGGACGGTCGGATCGGAGACGAGCTCGTTCCCTGTGAGTTTCTCGCCGCAGTCACAGGTGAGCGGCCAGTCGAGGGATGAGAGGAGGTCGCTGGCTGGAAGTACCCCATACGATGCTTCGTCGATGTACTCGTTCTGGGTTGGGGTGAGGAGGTCCTGCGAAACGGCGCTGTGCTGGCCGTCGAATCCGCCGTGCCAGAAGACATCGATAGCGCGATACTCGATGGTGAGCTGGGTCTTGCATCTCGCACATCTGACGTGGACGTAGTGGGTGTCGAAATTGTTCGGCACCCCTTCTTCGGTAGATTCGAACTTGGAGTTCTGACAGACTGGACACGCTGGCTGTACACTGATGTATGTCGGCTCAGCGGCCTGGTCTGCTTGCTCGTCAGTGTCGTTGTTCTCGGACGCCGTATCAGTAGATTCCATAATGATGAGCTGGGTGTGGGATTACGCGGACGATTCAGACCGAGCGTCGGGAGTTTCCGTAGCCGACTCTACGGACGGGTTCTCGGGAGCGTGATCGAACGAATTATAGGTGATAGTCCCATCGGGCCAAGCGACCCACTGGCCGGCAAGTAGCGGGAAGCGACACTTCTCGAAGCCGACGGTCTCCACGACGAGTTGTTCCTCAAGGTGGGGCGCGAGACGTTCGAGGAACTCCTCAGTGCAGTGGTCTTCCCGATCAACGACAGTCCCATCTTCGTCGAGGATGGGCTTGGTGACCTCGAAGGCAACGTACCCGTAGAGTTCGAGGTACGGGTTAGTGTCCTCCTGGCTGGGTTCGACAACGCCGATGGTCAGGGAATCGAAACTCCCGTAGAAGTCGTAGTCGTCGATTATTGCTTCAATTGTCTCGACAGCGTCGGGGTCGACAGTTGGATGGTTCGATGCGGTAGTTGCTTGCAGGGTTGCCATAAGCGGTTCAGGTCCGTGGCCGCAAACAAAGACGCGTTAATCGAGAGACTGCTGGGATGATGGGGTTAGACGGTGAGGGCCTCAGAGGGCTCTTCACAAAGTAGTTATTTCAGCGTGGACTGGCTGAATACGTTGCTCAGTAAGGTGTGCAAGTTAATTGTGAGTAATGGGATTTTGATCTCTTCTTGGAGAAAGAGTTTGAGCCATCTAGCAGAACAAAATTGAATATCTGACCCTGAGAACTCCCTTCAGTAAATGGTTGAGGTCGTCTCCGCGGCGAGCATCTTACTCATCAGCGCATTTGCAGTGAGCGCGAGCATCGTGCCGGCTTACGCAATCATGAACCGCTTCATACGCGACGAGGCATTCAACTGGAGTACGACCCGCGGGATCGGCGTAATGCTCTTTGCCGCCGTACTCTTTGCCGGGATGCTCACAGTGAACGGCATTGCCACCACCTCGTACACGCTCCCATCACTCGAAGCACTAGTCGCCTTCCTGATGGTCTTCATCGCGGCGCTCGCCGGAATGGTGGTGTTCGGCGCGCTCCTCGCGTACCCACTCCACCGGTTCCTGCAATGGCAAGAACCACCCGACATCATCAAAGAATACCGGCCATAACAACAGGACGTCACCAAACTGGTGTGCTGGTTGGTGAATTTTTAATGCATCACACGCAACGTGGGAGATAATGACCGAAGAACCTGAAACCGGCGAATCCGCGGAGGAACGGGAGGAAGAATACGACGCGATGATCTCCTACTCGCACGAAGATTCCAAACCCGTAGCAAACGCGCTCTACGACGAACTCACCGCGTACGGCCTCGATGTATGGTACGACGGCGTCGAACTCGGGATTGGAGACAACATCCGCTCCTCAATTGACCGCGCCCTCACGGAATCCGAACACGCTGTCATCCTCATCTCCCCGTCGTATTTCGAGGGGATGTCCGAATGGGAGCTCGATGGTCTCGTGCAGAAGCACAATAAAGCGGACGAGAACGTCATTCTCCCACTACTGCACGGGATGGAGTTTGAAGAACTCCAAGAGGAAAGTCCGAGTCTCGCTAATATAATCGGCGACAAAGTCACCGAGGACAATATCAACGAGATCACTGCGAAGCTGTACAACGCTATTGAGTCGCCCGACGAGACGCCGAACCTGGACGACGTGGAGGGCGTGGATCGCGTTGAGCTCGACGTTACTATGGAAGACTTTGTGGATATCTCAAAAGGGTCGAAAGTAACGGTCGAGGAATGGCGGACGAGCGGCACGCCGCACACCGCGGGGGTGACAGCGGTCGAGCTCACGGTCGAAGAGAGCGGGCTCACCTACACCGGGTCGAATTTCGTCGGGACAACGAAAGTCATCAAGGACAAGCCGCTCGAAGGCCACGTCTCAGACATAGACGAGAAATCAGCTGGGAATACGGAATTCACGCTGCGCCTCCCGCAAGCCCGGTTAGATAAACTGTCCGACGACCGCGACGACTACAAATCCGGGCTCGTTGGGTGACCGGGATGACGCGCCCCGACGCGAATCATGGTTATTGATCTGGTTCTGCGCGTCTTCGCGCTCGCCGTCGCCATCAAGTGATTACTTAATTGTCTGTATTGACCGCAACCGGGTCAGAATATATCATATGCTGAGGATTTCAACAGAGCCAGATCTCACGAGGATGGGAGCTTTTTGCGAATTGCTTTGCGGAACCACTCACCTCTATCTATATCTCTGTTATCCCACTCCCTACGCTGGATTCTGAATAGGTAGTTCAGCTCGTGGACTATCCAAGTGACCCACGAAAGGAGAACGAACACACCGAATAGTAACTGTATTTGCGGATTCAATTGGTATGATTGGAGGAGGAAAAACAGTCCAGAAAACAGAAGCAGTCCGGAGTATCTGAGAGCTGTGATTTGTAGATGAAATAGGACTACTCGAATGTCACTAAAGAGTTCTAGAATGAACGTGAGCATCAAGAAACCAGCACAGACAGTCAGAACTCCAATCGTAAGTTCCTGATAGTAGCCCATCTGGTTATCTTCCAGTATAAACTGAATCACCACTAATACGATAGCAAACAGGGCGACCGATTCTGATGCTGTTCTATCAACCACCGACATTGAATCCTCAGAGGAGGGAGCTTCGGTAGTCGATGCTGGATTGATCAAAATCTGACCAGCGGGAACGGATATAAAAGCGCCAAGTAAAATGAGATATACCAATCCTATGGAAATCATCTAACTATTCACGGTGTTCAAAGCAGTAGTCGTGTTCTCGCCCTACTGCGGTTTTACATCCCGATTCAGCACAGGTCTTCTGTAATGCCTCGGTTTCAAATTCGTCGTCAGACATACTCAATCTCGGTGTTTTGGACAAAATTCGTGTTCTCGGCCTATGGGAGTGTCACATCCCGACTTAGCACACAAGCTAAGCTTTCGATCTATCTCAAAGGGGTCATCGTCCGACATAATCACCTTCGGTGCTTCGGACAGAATTTGTGTTCTCGCCCAATGCTGGCTTCACAGTCGTCTTCGAGGCACACTTTAACATTAGCCGATATACTCAGTTTATCTTCATCATCAGACATAGCGGAGTAGATTAAGCCTCCCGGTGTTTGAAGCAGTAATCGTGTTCCCGACCAATGCGATTGTCACAGCCATTTTCCCTACAAACTCCTTGGAGCATCCGCCTCTCATCATCTGACATTATTCTCGATGTAGGGGGCAGAAATCGTGTTCCCGGCCAATTTGATTGTCGCAACCGGGCTTTGAACAAGTTACATATCGCTTAATTGGCTCTCTATCGTCTCCACTCATACATCAAAGCTGTAAATCTCGATATATCAGTTTTGCGGGTGTCAAAGAGATAGAGAAAAACTGCGAAGATTACCAGATTTGTTCGACCGCACTCCCTCGGGTGTCCGAGTCTGAGTGGAGGTACTTCATCGTCGTCGTGACGCTTTTGTACCGGAGTTGTTCTTTCACGTGGTGTGGGGTCAACGTGGTTCGCCCAATACATTGCGACCCCGTGACGGATGCTGTACCACGAAAGGTCTTCCTTCTGGTTCTCGGGAATCGGGACGTTCCCGACTCGATGATTCAATCAAGGAGGCCGTTGTATTGAGTGAACGAGAGGTGAAGAAATAGTGTGACAACTGTTCTATGACACCTTATTAGGCGGTCTTAGTTGGCGAGGGGATGGTATTTTGAGGAGTGTCCCATTCACTGGGGTACTCAATCCCAGCGTCCTGATTGATTGTGGTCTGGACAGCGCCGGATGACTCAACTTCGACGAGGACGTCTTCGCGACCGAATCGAGTCGCGAGGAAATCGTGGATCTCTTCGGCCGGGGCGATGACAGTCTCGGGAGCGTCGTGTGCGGTTTCGATCGTCATTACTGAATTACGGCTTATACTACTCGTGTGAGCGATGCTGTTCGAGTCGGTCCTTGACCGCGATGATGTTGTCCCGAAGGTACTGGGCTTCTTGGGGGTTGATCTGTCCGTTGTTGACCAGGCTGTTGACGGTATTGTGGAGGGCTTGGATGTGCGCGTTGATCTGCATCTGTTCTTCAAAGGTATCGGCTTCTGGATCGTAGAGAGCAGCGAAGTCGTAGCACATCCGGTAGGCCTTCCCGCAGACTTTGCAGACGACGGGAAGTGAGACAGTTTCAGACTGCGGATCGATGTCTGCCTCAATGTCGGGGGAGGGGTCGCGAATCAGCCAGCCACCCTCGAGGCATTCGTGGGTTTCCCAGCAATCCCAGTGTGTCTCGCCCTCGAGGTGGGTGTCGTCATCTTCATAGAGGTTCTTCGTTTCGCGTTCGTCAGCGAGCCCACCACAGATGGCGCAGGTTACACTGTGAGCGTCGATCCATCGGTCGTCGGTCAGGTCGGATTCAGACATATGTGTGCTGTCAGTCGGGGAAGTCGATCGCGTCGGGAACCGTCACGAGGTGGCAAGCTGCCTTGTTGAGTTCGTTGGTGTCGACGGCGATCCCGAGGAGTTCCTCGGTGGCTTCTTCGTAGGCGGAACGCGTCCCGGTCGGATTCGACGTATCTGGAAGTCGCTGGTCGAGAGCCTTGCGGAAGCGTTGCTCTGCGCGGTGTCGGGAAAGACTACCCATACGTGAATTCCTCCATCAACAGAGGGGAGATAGAAATTCGCTCGATGATCTATCCGAGTTACCCCACGTTGGGGGCGGTCCTCCCCTTCTCGTGGGGTAACTATTAGAGACAGACTGCTCGATAAGCGCGTTAGAGCCACGGTTACGCGCCAATCGTCGCGAGGACCTGCGGGATATAGATGGCCGCTCCTGTGGCACCGAGTCCAGCGACGAAGAGGGCGTTGTTTGCCGTGCTGTTCGCTGACGTCGTAAGCTTCCACGTGTACTCCGTGTCGTCCACGGGCGCGAACGGTTTGATCCCCATCGGCGTGATCACGTCACCGAGGAGGTGCGTCGTGAGCCCCAGCGCGACGAGAAAACCGACGCCGAGTGCAGGAAGAACGAGAGATGGAGCGCTTGCTGTTGACAGCGTCCCGTTTACTGTATGTGTTCCCTGAAGCGCCGCGGCCCACGTCACGGCCGTAGCGATCGTGGACGCGACGATAATGAACCAGACGGTGTGCGTGATGCCCCGGTGCGAAACGAAGGGGATACGCTGGTCGATATCAGGGATCGGTGCCACGCCGGCGACGATGAGAATTCCTACGAGGGCTTCTCCAGATGCGTGACTAACGGTAAGGAAAAACGCTAGCGATGAGAAGACGAGAAGAGCGAGTCCGTAATGACCACGTCGATGCATCTCTGGAGCCGTAGCTCCATCTTCTTCGTCCGACAAAAAGACTATTCCGGGGGGTGATAATGTCTCATCCTCACTGTGGAAGCGCGATGGCTTCAAGAACCTCCTCGACTGGCTGTTTGAGGATAGGCTCGATGAGCAGCGGGGAAAGCGAGGAGGCAACAACGGTGGTCGCTCGCTCGGTCTGAGTCGCACAGGCGGGCGGGATCGAATCAGGTATGGGGACAGGCACGCGGTCGTGGTGAGCTGATGGCTCATTCTCCTTGGCCCCCTTAAGGTAGACGCGATCCTGCGTCGCGGTGAGACGCAAGTAGTCGTAATCTGTCTCGTTTGGTGCCAGCCGCTCGTAAGTAGCCGTTCTGAGGCCGTATTTGGTGAGCGTCCATTCCTGTTCGTCGGTGTCGGGGAGGTGCGTTCGGATTGTGGAGGGCTCTGTATGGAGTTGGGCAACGACCGTCGCGACTGCGGTCTTGATGTCTTCAAAGCGTGCGTTCGTCCCTCCGGAGACGCCGTAGTCGCCGTCGTTGTTCTGGACGCTGTGGCCGCGTATCCCGGAGAGTCGCGCCTTATCGCTGGTGTCTGCCTTCCGAACCTGTGAGGGGTTCCCGTAGCCGGTCACGAGTTCGGTCATATAGTGCCACATCCCGTCGCGGTTCGCTCCGGAGTCGTTCAAGTAGACGCGGTGACGGACGATCGACCCGCCTTCTCCCCATCGTTCGTCGAAGACGCGTCCCGAGGCTCGGTAGGTGACGGTTGTGTCGTCGTGATAGTCGAGTTCCCACTGGCCGACACGAGTCGGGGTGACCTCGAGGCCGTCGGGAAGATCGGACGTACTGAAGACGTCACGGTCGGGGGTGAGTGCCATGACCTGGTCGACATCCAAGAGCGCCGAGGGGGATGTCTCCTCGAAGGACGCGCGGACCACCTCGTAGAAGTCGTCCAGCGGCGTTTCCACCGTGGATTGGGTCGTATCAGACTTGTCAGTCGTCGACGCGGCTGCGGGAGTACTTGCTGAGCGATCGGGTGTCGATTCCTCGGTCGTCGTGAACGCATCAAGCTGGGATTGGGAATTCGATGGCATCGTGTGAACTCCGTGATGTTACGAGCGAGCAGCGGGATCGGGCTGGTCGTCGACGCGAGTGAGCGTGTAGTCGTCGTTCCTATCGAGGTAGCAGTGTTGTTCACATATTCGTCGATGGGTCGCAAGCTGGTTGATATCGAGTGCGCTGATAGAGTGTGTGGACGTCTCGAGCGGAGCCAACAATCGTCTTCTCAAGGACACGTCGCCCGTCACGGATGATAGGAGAGAATTGCTCGCTGGCGATCCGGAGGATGGCGTCCAATCTCGTGCAATTTTCGAAGTGGGTAGCAGGAAGGTCGAGGACGAACACTTGACAGGTGACCAGCTGATCGTCTACGAAGTTCCCTTGGACGTGATCGCGGGGATCCGTAGTTGGTTTTCGGATGTGAGTCGGGCCGAAACAGTACGCTCGGTAGACCTGCGCTTCGGTGGTTTCTTCGCTGGCCTTGAGATGAGGGTTTCGCTCGAGGAACCACGCACGGGTGGTCATCGGTGCGGGCCCGATTGCAGCTACGACGCCAGACTCGGTTTGTGCGAGACCTCGTGGAGGCGGCGTATGGTCCTCAAGGGCCTGGAAAAGTTCTCGAAGGGCTTGACGCCGGTTCGCCTCGGATTGGAGAACAACGGACATTGTGGAGTGTGGAATACAGATAGTTATTCGCTGAAGGCGTCAAGCGTGACGTTCTCGATGGTATCGGGATCATCAATCGTGACGGCGTCCTCAACGTTTCCTTCGGAGAGGTCGCTATCGTTGTTGGTGTCGTCCTGAGCGGAGCCATCGGCCTTCTCAAAGCTCGTTATGATGGGTGCGTTGTCAGGGTCGAGTTCAGTGATAGCCCCGTTGACGGTTGAGTCGGTAAGGATTCGCGTGGGATGGTTTACTCGCCATACGTGCCACGTCTCGTAGGTGAGGGAGTTTCCGTGGACGACGTACGCGGGGATGGCGTGGAGTGCAAAGTTGATGACGGCCATATGAGCGCACGTCTTGTCGATGTCGCGTGCAACGACAACGGTGGGCGTGTTAGGTGAGATGTGACGGAGCTGCTGGACAGCGTGGAACGGGAGTCGACCACTCCCGCACGCCGGATCGCTGATCGTGATAGGGTCCTCCTGAGAGGCATCACGAATGCCTTCGGGGGTGCTGAAGAGCATCTGAGCCTTCGCGATGGCGATATTCTGGGATGTGAAGTGCTGGCCGAAGGCATCACTGTTAGCTCCGTAGTATTCGTAAATCCCACCGAGGAGTTCCGCCGAGTGCGGGTATCCCGGAACGGTCGTTTCTTCCATTGTATTGACGAGGGCTCCGAGTGCAGTCCCATAGGTCTCGAGAACATCTCTGGTGAGATCGTCGTCATCGTGGAGACGATCTGTGAGGTCGTGAACGAGTTCAAGGTAGTCGTCGTCGTTTCGACTAAGAGCGGTGACGATGAAGTTTAGCCAGTTCGTGAAGATGTCGTATGTGCGAAGGCCCGTTTTCTTGTGGACTTCATCGAGATGCTCGGTGATTGGTTCGTATGTACTCGGGTCAGGGATGGAAGCCATCGACGAATCGCCTCAGTTCAACATGGGGAGGGAAAAATCCAGAGAGGGGACACCCCACCAGTTCCGGCGTAAGGAGAGGCGAAAATCACCCCACCGGTTCCGGCGTTATCGCAATGGGGTCACCCCTAGACTTCCGTCGTAAACGAGGGACAAATCGTATGAAGTCTCCAGATCTCGGGAGGGGACACCCCACCAGTTCCGGCGTTAGCGTGCGAATTTACTCTCTTTAGATGAAAGTAAGAGCGGGATGAGTGGAACCAAAAGACGGAAGAATAGCTCCAGAACCCTCGTCAAGAATGAATACTTTAGGATACCACGGACAGATGAGAGACGAGAATTGGTCTCGGGAAAATCCTATCACTACTCGATGACGGACCCACACCCCTTCGGTTCCGTCGTTAGATAGACAAGGGCAACGCAGCTCAAGATCACGATGACCAGACACACCCCACCGGTTCCGACGTTAGCGGCCGTGAAAAGCGGTAACTAGACTGAGAATAGCAGAAGCCGTCTGTATTCTGTCCCACGATAAGAATATGTAAAAGTTGAGTTAGTTAACCCTAGCTTTATTACAATACAGCTTGAATAACTCCGCGGGACGAAATACTAGAGAGGAGGAAGCGGAGCGACTGGTAGGTTCGAGATGAAAATCAGTAACGGGGTGGAACGTCCAGAAACGCCGTAGAGACGCGTTCTATCCACTAAACCGCGATTGTACGTATCCTTCCCGTGGGGGGTACACGTTCATCGGTAACGACGGAACCGAAGGGGTGTGTGTGTTGGGTTCCGTGATTGTTCGAAAATCGAGATAGTCCTTCCAGTAGACCTTCTTTCGTGGTAGATTTACGTCGGAAGTCGAGGTGGGAATACTTTTAAGTAATCGGGTTTCGTCGGTGCCTCTATGTCAAACGGCACCTCGACTTCCGATGAAAGTCGAGATTTGGATTCTACGTCTTCAGACGGTCAAGACGACCAATCTCGCGTCCAAACATCGGAACCGAAGGGGAGTCCAGACGAGAATGGAAAACCGCCATCAAGCGACGGGGACGGTCAACAATTCAAGGTTGACGACCCGCTCTTTTCTAAACGGAAGGGAGTTTTCCAAAATAAGGAGATGGTCCGTGTCGGTTGGGTACCTGATGGCGATCGAATTGTCGGACGTGACGATTATATTTCCACTATCAGCAGCTGTCTGAACGACGCTGTCTATGGTGGTGCCCCAAATCACATCTCAATTACTGGGAAAACAGGAACGGGAAAATCTCTTGTCTCCCGATACGTCACTCGTCGAGCTGTCAATGCGGCAGTTGATGATATCCGAATAGGCCATACGTATCTAGACTGCTCGAAATCCTCAACTGAAGTCCAAGTCATCTCGACAATCGGCCAACAGCTGAACGACGAGGATATCTATGACGAGGATGAGGACGTCGTGAAAATGCCCGATACCGGGCTACCGAAAGACAAGTTCTACAAACGCCTCTGGCAGATTCTCGATCACTACGATTCGGCTATCATCATTCTCGACGAAGTCGACCTTCTCAAGAGCGACCACGTTCTGATGAGTCTCGCGAAGGCAGTCGAATCAAATGATACGTCGTGTCAAATCGGAATTATAGCAATAAGCAATCAAATCAACTTCTTCGACGAGTTGAACCCACGCACCAAGAGTGCCTTCCAGACTCAAGAACTCAATTTCGACCCATATAATGCAAATCAGATTCAAGAGATTCTTCGCGGGCGTGATGACGCATTTCGTGATGGTGTTCTTACTGATGAGGTCATTCCTCTTGTCGCGGCTTTCTCAGCCCAGGAACACGGAGATGCACGGAAAGCAATGCGGTTATTCAGGACCGCAGGAGAGCTAGCCGATCGTGAGGGAGCTGACATGGTCGAAGAAGACCACGTGCGAAGAGCCCAAGACGCACTTGAAAAGGATCGATTCCGCGACTTCCTCCAGGGAACCCCCACTCAAATGAAAGCGGCTTGTCTCTCGATCGCTGCTAAGTCACTTTACTCGCGTGATGATTACATCATCACAGGTGAACTCTACGATGCGTACCAGCAGATCACTAACGCGATAGATATGGACACGATTGGGATACGGCGGTTCCGGGATATTCTTGATGAGATGCAGCTCAGCCAGGTAATCGAAACTAAGGAGGTAAATATGGGAAAAGGCGGTGGCCGCCACAACTCTCATCGGTTACTCCACAATCCTGAGGCTATCCTTGATATCGTAATGGAGGATTCTCGATTCGGAGATATCTCTAAATCCTCGCTGAAACGGTTCGCCTGACTAATTAGATGTTATACTGATGAGATGTACCTTCGTTTAGTCCACTCGTCGCGACGGGGCACAGTACGTCCTTCACGGTTCTCCCAATCAGTACTCGAGACGGGTTTGATCCGATCGAGTTCGAACCCAGCGGCTCGGTAGCAGACTCCAGTGTTGTCGTCGACGCCGGCGATCGCGACGAGCCGCTTTCGGTCGGTATTCTCACGTACCCAGTCTCGAAGACGCGCAAGCATCCAACTCGACGTATTCGGTGGGCGATTCGGGTGATTCGCAAGCCGTGTAACATACAGCTCTTCACGAGCCCCGTCGTAACTGTATGTGTACGGCTGTGCGAGTACCGCCACTGAGTACGGATGCCCCTCGTGGGTAGCGATGAATCCGGCCTTCCATTTCGCGACACCGCCGAGGCGGTGGTCGATGCGGCCGTCCGGACCACCGATAAGAAGGTGATTGACGAGTTGCCGACTCCCTCGTCCACAAACGCGGTGGACTGTGAGGTCGGTGACGTCCTCGAGAGGCGGTGGCGTGACACGCTCGGGTTCCCAATGGGAGACCCTCCAATCCGGTTTTTCACCAGGTTCGACGTCCATCCGTGGGAAATCCGGCATTCCCGCTGGTGGGTATGTACGCCACTCAGGATCACTCGAATGGAGCGCTGCGACCATCGACTCATCGGCAGGGAGCCGTTCCTGGAAGTGAACGACCAATGAACGGCCTCCTCGAGTGAGCTGAATGTTAGTGATGACGCGACGTCGGTAAACAGCCTTCACCTCGGGAATTGGGAATCGACTTCGAGAGTCGATGACGGTTCGCTCAAAGATGTGATCGCCGGCGCGAATCGTCGATGCGAGCTCGGTTGGTTTGTTGCTGGCCAGCGAGGAATGGTCAAGAGGTGCTGGTTTTGACCCGTCACGAACGGGGAAAGCAAGTTCTGACATACTGAAGAGTCGACAGAGTGATGGCGGTTACTCGGTCTCCGGAGCGATGTGGTGGAGGGAGTGACCGTCTGGGGTAAACCACTCGCAGTCGAAGGAGACTGATCGGGGGATATCCCCACAGCCGAATTCGAGGACTGCTTCGACCGTCTTGTCGTCGACGATCGTGACGCGGTATAGTTCGCCGTCGTAGGAATTCCAGTACCGCTCGCCGATTGCAACGTCGGTCCGTCCAGTCGTCGCGAACGCTGTTAATTTCCCGTCCGGAAGCTCTACCCGGAAGGCTATCCGATTCGGGTCGTTAAGCGTCTCGAAGAGCTGTGGCTCACTCGGCATAAAGCGCTAGAAATGGACGTCGGCGGGGACGAGCCATCCCCGGGACATCTGATCATCTTCTTTTGTGGCCGCTGCGGCGTCACCGTCGCCGCCGGAAGTACCGGACGAGGCGTTGTGTAGGCGATCGACGTATTTGTCGACGGCCGTCGGTGATACGAGACCGCCTCCGTATTCGTTATAGATGTACACTGACGGTCCTCGACATTCGGCGAGCTGTCCCAGGTGGAATCGTACTCCGTCGACGTTGTTCATCACGTCCTCAACGGAGAGATCGTCGACTTCCGATTGGAATTTTGACAATGTATCTCCGAACTCCTCCGTTTGTTCCTTGAGCGCATCATCGAGGAGTGCTTGTCCCTCTTCGCTGTCGAGTGGGAACGCTGGAGCGACCGTTGTCTCGTCGACAGTCTCAGAGCTGCCATCACTGATGACGTTCGCGACGTGCGGCTTGTAACGTGAGTCCGATTGATCGAACGTCCCGTAGTAGTCGTAGACACTGGCAGTATCGACGCCGACACCGACGAGTTTGTCGAGGGCGCTGTGAGCGCGGGCGAGGGCGTCGTCTTGAGTGGTACCGGGAACAAGTACGCGGATAAGCTGGTGCATCTATCGATGGAACCTCCACTCTTCGTGGAGGGTGAGAAATTCTCGGTGAAGGGTGTGATGTACAGCGTATAGATGGTAAACTACTGTGTCCACGCTGTGAGGTTTGCTTGCCGGACGGCAGGCGGATCGGTGTCATTGCCGATTACGGCGGCAGCATAGTTGCGAGCGATCGTTAATGCGATGTTGGGTCCGTATCCGTCGGGTGGATTTCGGATGTCGACCATCTCAGTTTCGTGTGCATAGTCCCACGGGGCGAGCGCGACGGTAGCGTTACCGCTGTCTCGCCCCACTTTGACGACAAAGTATGGATCTGTTTTAGTGGTCACTTCGAGACCGACTGCGGTCGTGCTCCCCGTAGGTCGCTGACCTTCGTGAGTACCTTCTCTATGGTAGTAGACGATTTCCTCTCTGCTCTCGATGTAGTAGTGCGTGAGTTCATAACCGGGTGGAGGGTCGAACACAGCCTCGTTATCAGCAGGGTGCTTCCAAGCGCCGGGAGAGACTGCTTCCATCCAATCGACGGCTTTGTCGATCGCTCGGACAACACTACCCGAACGGTGGTCCTCCACGGCGTCGACGGTCGCGACCGGAGCACGGTTGTGGAAGTCTTGTACGCGGTCGTCGATGGCTTTGACAGCTACCTTGTCGAAGTGGTCGAAGCCGGCGACTGATTGAGGGGCATCGGGAGCTGTCCAGACGTGAAAGAATCCAGTACCTATTCGATGTCCAGTATCAGACCGCACTCACCCTCGAACCTGGGAGCTTCATTATACTCAATCAGTTTCTTTTCTAACTCCCCGAGTTCCATCTCGATGTCGTCAAGCAGTTCAGCAGCGTCGACTGCATCAGAGTATCCTGATACCGACTCAATATCGTCAATATGCATCTGCGGAGCTCTGGCGTACATACGGAACATGTACGGTTCCTTTCGGCTGTTCGCAAGGGACCGCTTGTAGTGATAGAGCATGATCGGTCTCCTCCGAAATTGGTCAGTATCTCCAAGCAATCGGAAGTGTTCGTCTTCCTCCTCTGCGCTGGTTTCGAAGGCGTCACCGACTGCTGATTTGAGATCCTCTTTGTCCTTGCCCGTCCGCTCCAACAGTAGCACTCGCTCGAACAGCCATTTGGCGTAGTTCTCCTCAAGAACATCGACCTGCCTCATATCAGGATACACGTCGATACTTAGGGTATTCACGAAATCATCGCGAATATCCAAAAATTCAGAGTATAGGTTGTCTATATGATCTACAGAGTCTCGGAGGTCTGAGGCGTGATTCGTTGTGAGATCTTCGAAGTACGGATCCCCTCGGAGACTCACCGGAACTGCGTGCATCGAATCTCTATCTACGAATAGCGGGACATCAGTCTCACGAACGGATGGGAAATATTCTAACCACTTGTCAGTACGAATCTGGAGGGTATCGGCATGGTTCCGTTGGGTCTCCAATTCCAGTTCACGTCGGAAGAGGTCGGCGCTCCGTCTCGTGTGGTCTGCGTACCAGATCGTGATGAGAACCAGGATGATCGTGGCTCCGGCTTGGACTGCCGTTGAGGTTGCTGGGTTCTCTGGAATCACTATCAGGAGGTAGACTATCACTGCTGTCTCGGCCAAGATCAGTACCAAGAGCGCCGTTCGGAACGGAGACTCTCTGGCTGCCTCGATTGTTCTGGAGATAGAACTCTCCACCTGAGACCTCGCGTAGACGAGTCCCAGAAGAATTCCTATGATTCCACCGGAGACATGGGCATATCCACCATTGTTGACGTAGATGTCAACAGCGTACTGTGAACCAATTACGAATGGCCCGAGGATGGCAAGGACATAGCGGACATTCTCCAATGGATCGTTCCACCCATTCGGCCGGTACAACGCCAGATACACGATGGCATAGAAGCCGACGACTCCCATAATTGCACCACTCGCCCCAGCTCCGATGTTGTCAGTCAGGTTTGTGTGGATGAGTCCTGCGAGGAGACCAGTTAAGACGTAGACACCAAGATACGTCTTCCGCGCTACGTATCGCTCCAGCACCAGTCCGTATACCAGAATCCCAACGATATTGATGCCCAGGTGTCGGACTGTTCCGTGAGCAAACAAGGAGAGTATCCATGCCGGTGTGGGATCGAATCCTGGAGTAAAGAGAAACCAGAACTCGAACGTCTCTATTCCCAACTGGGCGATGGTGAGAAGTTCTAGTAGATAGGTAATGAGGAGAATCACTATGAACGAGAGAGTCAGCCTCTTATTTGAGAGGAAAGTCATCACACGACTCATAGTGCTCGAATTCAAACAGCAACAAAATAAAATGTCTCATACCCGTTGAGTCGGAATTTGACCCTCAGCTTCGACTGAGATCCGTCCCAACGTATCAGGTTAGGAAGATTCCGGTCAAACAGAACGCAACTATCGAGAGCGTCGTGAGTGCGAATGAAAGCATAATGTGCCTAGCGGTGGATCGGTTCTCTTCAGCGCTATATTGGAGCATATCTGAATAACTCCTCAATAATACTTCTTCTATATCTTCAATTTCTACATCGGGAAAGTGCTCAATAGCCGAGTGACTAACGCCGATGTGCGTCCGGATTCCAAAATAGGTGAGTTCAGCCATCAGAATTGAACCCAACCACGCTAAGACCGCGACACCCCCAGATATGTACGCCTTCGTCGGGATTGGAGTTATACCGACACTGTTTGCTAAGAACGAACCTGCTGTAAGAACCAGGCTCCCTACTAAGAGGTTAATTTTAATTACCTCAATCGAATGATCACTGAATTGATTCTGATTTTCGATTAAGTGGTCTAAGGATGAACGTGCCTCCTCACTCATTCGACCGTATTTTTCGTCAGCCATATGAGATTCAGCCACTGGGATGACAATAAATTGGCTGGGTGAAGGTACTTGGTTCTCGATCTCACCTAGCCCAAGTTGTCAATATCTCTGTTCTCCTGAATGAACGTTACGTAGATCTCGAGCACCTCTAAAATCTCTCGAGAGGCGTTTTTACTCAAACACAGTGTATATCGCACACCTATCCTATCAGTCCTTAGAGTTGTACTAAATGAATCTCTGGATTTTTTACAATCCCATTAGAACATATCGAGACCGGCCTGCACGGGGTCGGTTGGACCTGCTGTCCCAGTGGACGTACTCTCGGACGTCTCGACTTCGACGCCGAGTGTCTGTCCGGGGAGACTGGGGAGGCTTTGGAGAAGCCGTTCGGAGTCCTCACCGGCCGCGAACCACTCGGCGAGAAATTCTGCTGCCGTTGTCGTGGAATCGTGGAGCCAGAATGCCGTCGGGACACCGTCGGTTTCGATGTCGAGTTCATTGACGTGCTCGGTGAACCAGCGGTCGCGGTCGCGCTTGAGCGCTTCGCGGAGGTCACGGGCTCTATCGCGAATTTCGTCGTCTGCGGGGAGGATCGGGGAGTTCGAGGGAAGCATCGCGTCCATTTCCTGGTCATTGCCGGCGATCCCGTCGAGGTACTGGCGGAAGGCGTACTGGTAGAGGCTGACGAACTCCGCGTTCGTGAATGCGGCGTGCGTGAGGGAGGCCGTCGAACAGAGTGCCGCGAGCTCGCCCCACGTTGCGACGGGTACACGCTCACCTGTCGGAGTGTCCTCAACGAGTGCGCAGCGTTCCTCGTGGATACCGTCTTCGAAATTAGCGGCGCCGGCGGCGTGGTCACTCGCGACGACCGGGTCAGCGGTAACGCGATAAGTCTGGATCTTGGTGAAGGTGGCTGTGTCGATCTGCATAGTCAGGAGGAGTGGGGTGCTTGGGAAGGCTCTCGTCGACCGTGTGAAGTCTGCAGGACATCGGGACTCATGAACAGGCTGGTGACGGGTCGTGTGGCTGGTGGTCGGTGCTATCGAGTGAATCGCAATCGGTCGTATTGCCTTGAGTGGGACACGACGGACAAGAAGCAGGGTCGTTGTCGTGTGGGCAACGGAGAGGAGCACCGTCCCGTTCGAGGACGGTTTGGACCGTATCGAATTGGACGACGATGATGGTGTCAGTCGCGACGTGATAATAGACGTCAGCGTCGACAACGGTGTTGTCGAGGACCTCAACAGGGATGGCGTCGTAGAGCGCTTCAGTGAGCGTAATCGCGGGCGACCCGCGAATAAGCCACTGCAGTTGGGGGTGGCTCCCCGAGTCTGCGATAGAGTGCGTCATCGTGATCACCGTTGCTTCCGGGGCGTGTGAGTGGCGGCGACGGTCGGGCTGACGAACCGACGGGCGCGCTGCGGGATGTCAACACCGACGTCGATCGGGAGAAGGTACTTGGCATCAACGTCTCCTTCGTAAGCGTTGGCGAGACAAGACGCAGCCGCCAGTTCGTGTTTGCACATCACCGCCCACTTGTTCGTCTGCTTGTAGGGACAGCCACAGACGACAGCGTCTGACCAGGGAAGGAATGCGTAAGTGGACCCGCTGGCGAATTCCCCGACGAGAAGCGGTGCCGGGAGAGTGATCCCGTATTCGGCGGGCAGGATGTGGTTATCGAGCTGGGCTTCCCGAATGATGTCGTCTACATCGAGGTCGTGTTCGTCGGCATACTCGATGGGATCGGTGTTCGCGTCGACGATGACGACTCCGTGGAAAGTGTTTGCGTGGAGGGGGAGGAGGGAGTCGGCTGTTCCTTGAATAGTGTCGAGATTTTTCGGGATGAGTTCCGTGTACCACTTTCGGCGATTGGCGCGAATCTGCTCGAGCTCGTGGTAATGGGGTTCGAGCTCACCTGTGAGGAAGGCAGGAGCCTCGTCGAGGAAGTCATCGAGGCAGTCGTAGGAGGGGAAGAACCGGCGTTCGCTTTCGTAAGTATCGACGAGCGTTTTTTGGATGTACTGCCGGGCGAGCGGGGTGGGGGCGTGGGTGTCGTGAGACAAGAGCCCGCCAGCCTCGATGATGTCGAGACGGATGCGGTGCTCGATCGGTTCGGTCTCCGGTGGGTCACTACCCGTGGTGTTCTCATAGTCTGGGTGTGATGCGTCGAGCGCGCCTGGGGGAAGTTCGAGCGGTGGGAGGTGCTCGTCCGCCGGGGTGATCTGGTGGGTAGACATCCGTAGTTACCTCCACCTCCTGTGGGGGGCGAGAAAGCAACCGGAGAGTGCTCATCGCGAGTTACCCCACAATAGTTATGGATGTGCCCCTCTGTGGGGTAACTAATGACGGACGACACTGAGCGCCCCTCTGGACCTAATCTTCCGGCACACGTTCGAGACACGGTGGACGAATTATCGGTCGAGGAGCTGGAGGACTTGGCTGACTACGCACAGGCTCTCGCCAATTGGAAGCGGGAGCAACTACCTGCGTCTCCAGATACCGCTCCAGAGGATGCCGTCGACGATGATGTCGTCGAGGACCTCGAGGGGCAGGGTGTCTCGGTGGATCCCGACGACTACGATGATGTCCCCGCTACAGGGGCCTACATCACGGTGAAGGAACCGAAACAGGGATACAGGTATTATTATTGGCAATGGCGAGACGGTGACAGTTGGAAGAACGAGTATATCGCGCCTGTCAATCCGAAGGGGGACTGATCCTGGTGATTAGATGACGGTGACGTTTCCGAAGACGCCCTCGAATTCTTTGCGACCGAGGGTCGGCGATCCGCGGAGCCAAGTGTGGTGGGCGCCGCGCTGGACTTTGAGATAGGGGTGGCCGCCGTCGTTTCGGAGCATCTTGAGCTGCTTACACCATTTTCCTTTTTCGTTTGTACCGATCTCCGCGAGAAGCCCTTCTCCACCCTCCTGGTTGTCAGCCCAATCGGCGAGAACATCGAAGTTCGCGGGTGAGAATGGATCAACGGGGAGCGTATTCCGGACTTCCGTAATGATGTCGCGGAGTTCGTTGGGGTAGAAGACGACGGGAGTCGGATCGGGGTGGTCGTTGACGGTTGGATCGTATGTGGAGTCGAATTCGTAGCCGATTTCAGCGGTTTGATAGCCCGTTGCGGCCCGGCCGTACTCTGAGGGCCGATCGAGGTCTGTTGGTGTCACGATTGCGAGCGACGTGGTGCCGTCGTCGTCTCCCCAGTTCGCTTCTGCTAATGCGAAACGCATAGCCCACTCGTCGTATATCCGATATTAAAAAATACCGGTAGAATAGGTGTGAACAGCGGGATGGCTTGGGTGAGACCGGGACGGCCGTTAGTAGAGGTTACTGAGGCCGAGATTGGCGAAGAGGATAGCGTTATAGCTACCGTGAATGAGGATCGGGACGAAGAGTGAGTCGGTACGCTCGTAGGCGAAGCCGAGGATGAGTGATAGCGCAAAGAGTGAGAGGAGGACATTTCGGATGCCGCTCAAAGATCCCTGCAAGGCGAAGAGATGCACGCTCGCGAAAAAGAGGCTGGCGAGGAGTATTGCTCCGATGGCAGAGAAGTGCCTGCGGAGATACCCTTGAATGAGGCCGCGAAACAGGATTTCCTCGCAGGGTCCAGTGATAAGAAGGGATAGGACGATGAGCCCGCCGAACATCGAAAGGGAGGCGTGTTTGGTGGCCTCGATCGCAGCCGCGTTCTGTGCAGTTGGAGCGTTGAAAAACGTGAAGAGGGACGTGAGTACGTATTCTGTGACAATCATCACGAGAATGCCGCCGAGTATCCAGCGGGCGTCGCGGTGGGTCGGACGACGGAAGCGAAGGCCTGCGGGGAGGAGGTCCGTTTTCCAGTAGAGGAGACCACTGACAAAGATCGCATATCCGAGTTCACTAAACGCGGCGGAGGCGAGGAAGCGTGCCGTCTCTGACTGCTGGGCAACTGGGGAGGCCTGATCGAGAACGACGATGCCCACATAGCCGACGATGAGACTGGTAATGATCGCGCCGAAGATGAAGACGAGTACGAGGACGATGGAGCGAAGCGTTCGCCAGAGGTAGATGACGTCCTCTTCGAATGTACTATCTGTGGCCATCGCTATTCGCGTCGTGTGTATCGGTTGCAGGCTCGCTGGTATTAACGGTCGGTGATTCAGGCAGTTGTGTAATCGTTGGGTTCGCTCTGTTGAGAGGAAATGTCAGGATACGTGTCGGAACAGGTTGGGCCAGTCTGGTCGACAATTGCGGTGAACGCGTCTCGGTTGAGGCTCCAGCCGAGAGCGCGGTCGTAGTCCGGCGTGGGCGAGCCCGTTCCGCCGACGAGCTCCTGAAACTCGACGGTCATCCTCGCTTGACTCCCTGGTGCGTCGCGCCATCGGATGACTGTTCCCCCAGTGCGGTCGTTGGTGTCGACGGTGACGGTACCGAAGCGGTTGTCGGGATCGTCGTGATCGAGCTTTGGGTTGCAGAACGCGGCGACTTCAGAGGCTGAGTAAAAGCCGTCGTCGCGACCACGGTTCGTCTCGACGGGAAACTTGAAATCGTCCTGCTCGGTACAGCGGAAGACTCCTGAGAGTTCATACTCGTCGACGGTTTCACTCGTGGTGTATCCCGATCCGAGCGCGGGAGAGTCCACTGTGCCCGTAGAAATGAGGAGGGCTGCGGTATCCGGTTCCGGGAAGGGTCGAACGTACCGATAGATGTGTTGGCAGTCGGTGTTCGTACACTGTCGGAGTTCGACGGCCTTTCCGGCCTGCTGTTCGATACGTATCGGTTCGCCACTGCGTTCTTCACACGCGGGGCAGACGCGATGATCGCTATCGGGCGTCCAGGTGTGGAGACAGTCGAGGCGGTCTTCCTCGAGGCGGTAGACGCGGTCAAACCGCGCAAGCAAGTCACTCGGCTGCGGGGCGCGATCGTCGTCGTCTTCGGGGAGGTCGTGTGTCCACGCGATGCCGGCTATCGACGACTGCTGGTTGATGGTGCCCCCGATGAGCCGCCCTTGTGTGCCGTCTTCGGCGACGACTGAGAGCGGGCTGTGGAAGATCCCGAAGTTTCGCTTGACGACCGCGTATTCGGTGCCATCGATCCAGAGAAGGTCGCCTTCGTCTGCCGCGTAGAGGTCTTCGGCTGTCTCCACGGAAGCCGTTACTCGCTCCGCAGGAGGTTGTTCGAGGACGTGTCCCTTGTAGTCGAGCCCCGTGAGCTGCGCTTGAGGAGTTCTGGTTGAGTCGGTCATAAGAGGCGCTCGCTGTCTATCGGCGACGAAAAAACTCCACCTCCCGGCAGTGCCAAACGTCAGTTGTCTCCGCGAACGTGGTCACGGAACGCAGTTCGAGTCTGTCCCTTCTCGAGCATCTTCCGAGTGAACGCGCGATACTCACAGCGTGCGTGGCCGAGGACTTGCGGATCGAGTGATCCGTCCCACTTAACGAGTTCGCGGATGTCGACACCACTTCCCATCGAGAGAAAGACTGTGACCATATTTTCGGGCCCCCAGAGTTCATCTCCAGCAAGGATGGCGTTCGCCTCCCAAGGGACGCCTGTGATCTTTTCGGAGAGTTCACGGGGGTTCCAGGGTATCCCGTCGTCGGCCGACGAGACGTCCGTAACCTCGGGATTCGACATCGTGCGATCCTCTTCGAGGGTGAAGAACACTCGGGCCTCGTTGAAGCCCTCACACGGAAAGTAGAGGCGGCGCGCGGCGCAGTCCTCGCAGTAGGTCGCGAGTGGCGTGAGCGGGCGCTTCCCAGGATGCTCGCGTATTTTGGACTGCCAGACGGGATGGTCGGGATTGAGGACGCGGTCGGTAACGTACTGTGCGACACGGGGAGTGCTCGAATAGGCGACGCCAGCGGCGCAAAAGTCGCAGATGAAGCGGTCGGGATGGTCGTGCTTCGTCTCGTACGTATGGCCGTCGTAGAGATCGAGGAGCTGTGCAACGGTCCAATCGGGGTTGATACGGGTGTCGTGGTCGATCATCGGTTACCTCCTGATCGGGACGCCGTTGAAGCGGACGTTGAGGATACTGCGGTAGTGTCGCTCTCCATGTCGAATTGGTCTCCCTCCCCGACGTCGTTGACCTGTATATCGTACCACCGAAGCTCGCCGTGGCGACCCTCCTGTTTCCGGTGGAACGCGGTGGATTCGACGAGTCTGATACCTGCCAGATTTTCCTTGTGAACGCGACAGTGGAGGCGCGAATACTCGTCTTGGAATCTGTCCAGAATTGCGGTCGCGATGCCTACCCGTCGTGCGATCGGTGTGACGGCGAGTCGACTCACGAACGACATCTCGACGGTATCGACGACTGCCATTCCGAGTCGGTCGTCGTCGAGAAGGGCCTCCCACGCCTCTCCCTGTTCTTCGGCGGCGGCCAGATTTGGGACATCGTCTATCTCGTCGAAGAAGCACCACACGGCGTTTGGCGAGGGCCGTGAGTATCCGACAGCAAGTCGGGATCGGTGTCGATGGATGCCATCGGTCAGGTGGTCAGATTTTGGTACGGGACGTGCGAGAGGTACGTCCGGCACTCGGGGCAGATCACCGAGAGGACGGGACCGTTCGCGTCGCCAGTCTTGACGTACTCGAACTCGCCGTGACTCGAGTTATAAATGTCTTCACTGACCGTCATGGCGCTCAGGGCTTCGGTCCCACAGATGGGACAGGGCTCTCCGAATCCCCACTCTGGTTCGTGAATTGATTGCCGGATTTTGAGTGCGTCGGACGGAAGCTGACGGAGGAGTTTCTGGACGTATTCGGGACAGACAGTATCATCGTCCGGCGATTTGGTGGGGATGAGGAGTGACTTAAGAACGTCTGAGGGGGATTGATCTTCGGAGTCGATTCGCTCTTCTTTGATGTTGATGACGATGACTGTCATGGAGGGCTTGAGAAGAGAGCTGCCTGGTTTGACACCCCGCGGGGCTACTAGCGGATTTGGACGTGGTGGGTTAGTCCACGTCGATAGGCGTGTCGAGACGGGCGGCGGCGACGCGATACGCGGCGACAATCTCGTCGACGGTGATGTCGTCGTCTGCCTCGCGCTCGATGGTGATCTCGATCTCGCGGCGGACGGTGTCTGCGTCGTGGCTGTATCGCCAGATACCTTGTTCGATGCGGGGGTGGGTTAGGATGTTGTTCGGAACTCCGAGGTCGTCGACGTCGCGGAGGACTTCGGCGGTTGCGTGAACCCGGTCCCCGTAGCCATCGATCCCTTCGCGGAGTGCCTCGATGGCGTCTTGGAAGGTGAGGTCACTGGCCTCTTCACTGGCGGCGATGTGTGCGGAGACGGCGTCGGACGTTTCGGTGGGAAGCTGGCGCTGGGGTTCTGAGGTCATACTCACTTTTAGTTAGTGCGAGAGACTTTGATCGAGCGGAATACTCGTGACCTCGACGAGTTCGAGGTGGCTGTCCGCTTGTGCCTGCTTGGCCGCCTTCTCACGGTTCGTTGTGAGTGTCGGGCCGAACTGACCGAGCTTGAGGAGGATGTCTCGTTCCGTGTTGAGCACACCGTATTGGGTGATTTCGTCTCCTGCTTCGGGCTCGCCGGGGCGATCGATGACATTGATGTTGAGCGACTGCCACGGCTTCCCGGTGTACTCGACGTGGACGTCCTCGCCGTGTTGGCGGGCGATGTAGTCCCACGCTTGGACGAGTCCCTTCAGGGCATCGTGGCGTTCGCCTTGATCACGACCGAGTATGTCGACCGTGAGAGCTGTCGTCGCAAACGCCATATGGACTCCTTGTCGGTTCTTGAGCTGCTGTTCGACATCGAGTCTCTCAGGCAGGTCCGAGAGAGCGAATTCTGACGGTGGAAGGAACGATCGCATTTTGTGCACCTCACTTCAGATGGAGGTGAAAAACAACAGGTGGTGCGGCTACTCGTGCCAGATTCGAGCATCGAGGAACGGGCCTTCGCGATAGATCTCGGCGTCGTCGAAGACGCGGTCAAGCTGGCGCTTGACCCGGCGGAGGCTCGGGGCACGCTCCGGGGGACGGAATTGGAACGCGGAGTACCAGGTTGCTTGGTCTTCTTCGATACCTTTCGGGAGGAGGACGGGTGTAAGTGCATCCGACCAGAGATTCCGATCATCAAGGATGGCTTCGAGTGTATCGTGGGAGAGGGATTCACCGGAGGCATCCTCGGCGTAAACGAAGACTGTCTTTGGATATGAGCTACCGACCTTGTAGTCGCGGTTGTACTGATGGTTGAGGCCACCGAGAGCGCGGTATTCAGCCCCGGTCTTGGGGTCGATCGGGCCGAATTCGCCGGGTTCGCCGACAGCCTCGAAGTTGCCCGAGGGCATATAGCGTTCGTGGAGCGGGGAGTGCGTCACGTGGGCGTACGCAAGCCGGCTGAGAGTGGTGAACGGTGCGGCCGAATCGGTGTCGTCGGATGGCGTGGTGGATGCGTTGGACATAGTATCGGATCAGGTTACGACGGAAGTCCGGGGGTGTTGGTGAGTCAGGACTACTCCGGCGACGGGATGAAAGGGATAATCACGCGCTCTCTTGGTTGATGGCGGTCTCCTCGTCGGCAGGAACGAGCTCGTCGCGATCGCGGCGCTCATCGCAATTCGTACAGTAGACGCCTTCCTCTTCAACGTCACTTCCGACAACCTCACCGCGCTTCATACCGACCTCTTCGAAAGTATCGTTCTCGTACTTCTGGATGTCGCCGAACTGGACTTCTTCGATGATCCAAGAGAACGACCGGCCGCCGCACTCTGGGCAGGCCATCGGAACCGGCGTGTTCTTTTCAGACGTCATACGTCGACCTCCACGTTCTCTAGGGCCCGTTCGTACAGGGCATCAGTGATCTGCGTCTCGGTTTCAGAGATTGCCGACTCGAGTGAGCGTTCATCTAGATCGTCGATGTCTGGATCTGCGCGCTCGCCGTCGATGAGGTGTTGCGTTGCGACTGCCGTATGGGCTGCGAGAACGGTGATAGCAGCTTCAAAGGCTGGGCCACTGAGGATGTATGTTTGCATCTCTCGATAGGCAGCGTCGTAGTCTTCGGGCGAGCCGGGAGAAGGAACAATGTCGTGAGCGAATTGGTCGTGGTGAGGTCGTACGCGATGGCGTCTTGGGAGTCGTAGCCATCGCGGAGGGCGATACCAAAGCCGGCACGTTCCAGCGTGTCGAAAAGATCAATGAGTGCGGCTTGTGAGGTGTCGTCAGGGACGAGGAGCGAGGCAACGGCGTCCTCGTCTCGAGTGCTGTCTGTCATCTGTTTTTGAAACCTCTTCGCCTCTGTAACGGAGGAGAAAAAATTGGGCTCGAAATAGTAGTTACTTGGGGCGGTAAGCGGGGCCCGATTCGTGCCTCGTGACTTCGGTTACCGTGATGGCGTCGACGTCGACCCCGAGAACACCGGGATGGTCAGGGGTGGCAGAGAGATCGGAGAGCGCCTCATTGAGGCGTTCTTGAAGCCAGTCGGGGTAGATGTCGGCTGGAATTGATTCGTCGAGGTCCTCTGTTGCACCAAGGGGAATCTGCACGTCGATGGTTACCGTTCGATCGTGGTGAGTGGACGAATTCATAGGTGTGGAGCTGTAGGTGATCTACCGCTGGTCTCGAATCGCGTCGAGACTAAAGTCCTCGTCAGGGTTGCGGATGGCCTCGAGCGTGTCGGTGACGAATTCGAGCGCCTCAATCTCTGACTGAAGCCGGGCGATTTCTTCCTCGCGGTCTTGGATGGCGTCGATGATGGCGGCTTCTGCCTGCTGGTAGTCAGCGTCCTCACGGACGTCGTTGTCGTCGTCCTCTTGGATTGATGTGGTGAGTGCCGATGACGGGAGTTTCCCGTCGGGGCGGGGGACCGTCTCTTCTTCAACTTCGATAGCGACACGTCGGACGTGCTTACAGCCGCCCTCTGGATCGCGATCTTGGTAATCCGGACAAGTACACGTTTCGTCGATGAGGTCGATAGTGTAGGTCTCCCCGGACTCGCCGGTTACTGAGTAGATGCCGCCCTGCTTGAGGAGCGCGACATCCATCGTTTCATTACGAGCGCGTTCGTCACGTCGGTCAGTACTCTGAGGCAGCGTTGGGGACGAGTCGGATGCGTCCCTGGCCGATGCGGTGGAGTGTGAACTCACGATGCGATTCCTCCACCTGCTGGCAGGGGAGTGAAAAACGCCCACGTCTCTGATCGCTAATCTATGCTTGTGCTGGCTGACGATGCTCTTGAGGGCGTTCTGTAAGTCGAGAACGCTATTCGGGTGTTTCGGAGCAAGGTTCTGAAGATCGAGTTCCCGTTTCTTGGTCGTTCTTCTTGACCTGGGTGGTGAGGACTCGGTGGGTGTCGGAGTCGTGGATGCGACGCTGGCGCTCGAAACCGTCTTGAGGGTTCGGTCCTGCGAGGGCGATGACGAACCAGCCTGAGTCAGGTGCGCCACGAGTTGCGTTGAGGACTCGGTAGATACGGCCAGACTCATCATCGAGGAAGAGAACTTCCAAGGTCTTGCCCTCTGAAGAGTCTGCTTGATCAAGCGCGGTGAGGACGCACTCGTCTTCGAATTGGTCGCGGAGCTGCTCGACCGAATGTGGGCTATCCATGTCGATCATCGGTTGTTCTGTCCTCTACTTCTTGAGGGGTCGAAAAACGCTGGTAGGGATGCTGGAAGAAGATGTTGACTACGTGCTTGAAGCCGAGGAGGGTTTCGGGATCAATCTGATCGCCGATGAGTCGCCGTTGTCACTAACGGATTTCTCAATTCGAGCTAATCGTGAATCTCTATCCACTCTTGATACTCTTCGGTAGAGAGCAACCGATCACACTGTGCGCAGTAATGTAGATCGCGTCCCCCTTGCTTTCGCTCCACAGACAATCGGGTGTCGCTCTCAATTGAAGCACAATTGTCACAGGTTTCGTTGGCCCGTTGTTCCTGCCGTCGCTGACGTGCTTCATCAAGATGCTCCATCATTTCATCAATCTCGGTGCGATTCTCCTCATCTTGCTGGATGAACTCGGCGTCCAGCACTTCCACCGTGATTATCGTTGGCTCCGTCTCGGTGTTGACATCACTAATTCTGGCGGTAAAGATACACATGTCGCCTGGAGCAATTCGTGTCTTGACCGCCTGTTCATATCTAATTTGGACCTCTTGAACGGCCTCTAAGAAATCAAGATCAAGGAACTCGGCCTGTTTATTTGGAAGGACTCTGACGGGCATTTCGCCCACCGCGCCAGTGTCAGTCACCCATCGCCAGTCCGTCATCAATTGCGTATAATGCTGGAAACTTGTTAGTAATTACCGGGCCGTGGTTGATGACCCGACTGATCTGTACGTCTGTGTTTGGTCAGAGTTTGCGAACCTGGTCGTCGAGTGAAGCTCCACACGACCAGCAATCTCCTGTCGCCCCGGCATTTGCGGTGCCACAGGCTGAACAGACGTGGAGGGGGATATCCACATCAATCCGCAGTTCTGCGGTGCCACAGTCCGGGCAGGGACCAGCGTCGTGGGGGAGCGGGCGGTCGTATCGACGACAATCTGGGTTCGTGCAGTAGCGCACCATCCCATTGTGTGATTAATTCTCATTCATCAAATAATTAAGCTCTCAAAATTGGGTGACGGAGTCCAGTACTACTTCGACGGAATCGACAGTGAGCGACACAACGTATGATCCTGCTGACTGGCCTATTTCAGCGTGGTTGTGTAGCGGATTTCACGTCCGAATTTCGAAGCGAGCGCCCCCGTCTGTGCCATCGGTGACCTCGATCGACCAACCGTGGGCCTCCACAATTCGGCTGACGATCGCGAGCCCGAAACCCGTACCGTCTTGGTTTGTTGTGTACCCGCTCTCGAATACATCTTCGCGATCGGATGTCGAAATCCCTGGTCCGGTGTCTTCGATAAAGAAGCCATCACCATTCTCAAGGCTTCCAACACGAATCGTGACGGCCTCGCCGCCGTGGTCGATCGCGTTTCGATAGAGGTTCTCGAACATTTGGAGGAGGCGACTGCGATCAGCGTTGAGACGCAGATCCGTCTCGACTTTGAGTGTCGCAGTGTCCGTATCAACGTTTCGCCAAGCCTGTTTAGCAAGAGTATTGAGGGAGATCGTCTCTGTCTCGCCGACTGCTTCTCCCTGTCGAGCGAGTGTGAGCATATCTTTGATGAGGCGTTCCATACGGTCTAACGCACGCTCGATGGCGTCGAAGTGTTCACTGTTATCGGTGCTATCGATGAATTCGAGCCGTCCTCGGGCGACGTTCAACGGATTCCGGAGATCGTGCGAAAGGATACCGGCAAATTCCTCCAGCCGGTCACGCTCTCGCCGAATCGTCGCCTCTGCGGACAGTCGCTCGAGAGCTGTCACGACGTGAGTCGATAACATCTCCGCGACTTCCTCGTCGCGCTCGGCGAACGCGTTCGCCTCAAACGAAAACACCTGTAGTACACCATATTCTCCGAGTGGAATACTCAACAATGCGCGAGGGTCGTTGCTGACCTGTGGTTCGGGGTGTACTCCACCATCGCGGATTGGCGACGCCGTAACTCCCCGAGTCTCCCCGAGGTCGTCGACCCGGACAACCGTGTTCGATTGGTAACTCTCCCCGGCGTATCCGAAGGAGGTTGGTACCGGGTCATAACCATCTACACTACCAGGGTTTGAACTGGTGACCGGAACCAGTTGGTCACCTTCTACTACTGCGAGGTGGGCGACATCAGCATCGAATAACTTGACTGCGCCGTCAGCAGCGTGTTGACGTATCGCTGTCGTCGAGTCCGCTCTAGTGATTTCGGTAGCGAGCTCGTGGAGCTGTGTCACCTTCGAGGTGTGATTACGGAGTTGTTGCTCTGCCACTTTCCGATCTGAGACGTCCTGAATGATCCCCGTAAAGAGATGATCCCCGTCAATAGGATACTCCCCGAAGCTAATCTCGATCGGGAATTCCTCTCCGTCGGCGCGAAGGCCGTGTGCCTCGAGTCCGTTCCAGTCGAACGTTTGTTCCCCCTCTGAGAGATATTTGGCCAGCCCATTCTGATGCGATTCCCGCAACTCCTCGGGCATTAGCTTCGTTAGTGGTTCGCCAACTATTGCTGACTGTTCATATCCGAAGAGTTCGTTGACAGCGTCGTTCGCATACCGTATTGTGCTCGTCTCGTCGATAGTCACGACGCCCAACGACGAGTTCTCCGTCAATGCTCGGAACCGTGCCTCAGACCGCGCCAGCTCCCGTTCGCGCTGCTGTAAACCAGTTGCGTAGTAGCCCAGGAGGATGCCTGCTGCCATGAAAATCCCTGCTCCATTGAGGGCGAGTTGCCCCGGCTCAGCGGCTGGATTATGTTCGAGCGAGATAACGAAAATGAACCAGATAATAACCGCAACACCAGTGATCGCCCCACCACCTGTCCAGAGTGCCAGTTGACTGATTCGGGACTCTTGGTGAGTTCGTTCGAGCCAAATCCCGCCGATAAGCAAACAAATCCCGATTGTGGCTGGTAGTGCTACTTCGAGAAAGTCGACTACGGCATCGTCTCCATCGATAAGGACCCAGCCAAGCGTACAGATGAAAAGTAGAAGTCCGGAGAAGGCAATCGACCACCTCCGTATCGGACGATACAAACCTCTCATCTGCCGTCAATAATCGGAAAGAGATCGTTAATTCGTATGATTTGGAAACTGGGCGTCATTTCTCACTCTAGGTGTGGGAGGGGGTACGTACTTCTATGGCTTCCGATGCTGGGTGTTCTATGATTCGTCTGGGTTCGAAGAACCCTCGGCCGGTACTCGAATGTCGTCGGGTGTCGCGATGAGTTCTACGTTCTGAACAGTAAACCGAACCGAGACGTCTCCCTTTGATGAGGTGAGGAGCTGTAATAGTGCATCGACGTCCACCCAATCCTGTAAATTATAGTCGTCGTCTTCGAGCCCACGCGTTTCCAGTGTCTCAATAATTTCAACGAGGCGGTCACTCGTTCGGTCCGGACTGTCTGGTGGTGGGGAATTCATCGGTATGCTCTACGCTTAGGATGGAAGCAATTTAAAAGGTTGTGAGTCAACTGCAGAATCTCGTCGCTTTTCTGCTTGACTTAGCGCGTTTGGGATAGCACCGGCGCAACCACAAGCGATTATGCGCTTTGATGCGGACTGGATGTCTCGAGCTGATGATCGGATTCTAGAACATCTCTCTGAGGAGGGACCTGATACCCCGAAGGAAATGGCAGATAGCGACCGCGTTCGCTTTTCTCGCCAACACATCAACGCTCGGTGCAAAACACTCGTCACCTACGGACTTCTCGTCCACTTAGGCAACGGTGTCTACGATATCACCAGTGAGGGTGAACAGTACCTCAACGGCGATCTCGACGCACGAGACTTGGATGCAGAATAAAGCATATTTAAAATGGTTGGTGTTCGAGGATGTGCTCCATAATGAGCTGCTCCCGAGCATCAACGAATTCCTCAAAGATCATCTCCTTGGCGCCCTCTGGGATATGGTGAGTCTGCTTGTAGTCGTCCGTTCGGGAGTTCATCCAGTCCTCGAAGTCGTCATCGGATTTCATCTTGTTCGTCTTGTCAATCAGCAGCTGGAGGTTCCCCACTCGGTCGGCATCTGCCTCCTCCGGGAGGACTGACTTCGGGATAATGTGGTCGATATCGTAGTCTTTGCCCCGTGCCGGTTCATCGGGATAGTGCGACAGCTGCAGAAGGAACTCGATGTCGCGCTTCCCGTACTGGAGCTCCTCGAAAAGCGTGGTCAACTTTTCTTCGGTGAAACGGAGGGAGGTTCCGTAACTGGATGCCACTTCATCACTGATCCGCTCAAGTGGGAATTCCGAGGTCTCCTCTTCCTCTCGGATAACATCCCGGACGAGTTCTGCGATCTGGTTCGATGATTGGCTGGTGAATCCGTTGAGTCGGGCCGCACAGATATAGTAGAGAATGTCACGACGTCGCCCGCGTCCTTTTATAGAGGTCGAATCGAGCGATGGATTCTCGTTCTGGTAGAGGTAGTAGGCGATAGGTGTGTAGAGGGCGGGACTGAGGATGTAGGTCACCGTCGGATAGTAACTGTTCAGAAGCTCAGCGAGTTGTTCCATCGTGTTCGAGAACGTATCGGTAAGCCAGATCTCCTTCAGATTCCGCAGCAAGTCGAGTGTGTAGTTGTCGAACCGATACTGGATCTCGTTGCCGTTGATTGCGAGCAGTACCTTCTGGACGTGCTTCGTAGCAAAAGGAGCGTTCCCACCGTCGATGATCCCGTTCAGTTCGTCGACCATCGAGTGCACCTCGTCCCGTGCGTTGATTTCCGGCGGCTCCTGTTGCCAGCTACTAGTCATCAACGACAGGAGGATTTCGGCACGATTCGGTGTCACCCCTCCCTGATTGATCCGTACGAAGACGTCGCGAACACGGGTGATGTCGTTCTCGTCTTCGGTAAAGAAGTGGAGCTTCTCGTCCTTGTGGACCGCTCGATAGAGATCCTCGAAATTACGCTGAGCGTTGAGAATCAGACTATCTGAATTCTCTATCTCGGGGTGGTTCTCGACCAGCTCCTGGATCTCTCCCTCAATTTCCTGGCGTTCTGCATAGAAATCGTCGTTGTCAGAGATGGACATGATTCGGTTGACTGGATACCAGTATGCATTCGCGGTTGCGGACTTCTCAGAGCGGAAGGAGAAGTCGTATTTATTGCCGAGTTCCGAGTCCGCTGTCTGCGGGTCCGAGAGGAGGTTGAGATAGAGTCGCTTCTGAACCCACGAACTGGCCTTGTTCCGAGGGTGGTTGTGTTTCCGCTCGTAGAATGATCCGGTCAGACCGATATTGAGCGCGGTCAGTCGCTGCTGGCCGTCGAGGACTAGTTTCACCGGTGACGGGAGTGGGTCTTCAGAATTGTGCGGGGGGTTTCGATGGGTCGGTGTTGTGAGTGACTGGGGAAAATTCGGTTCGTCGACGTAATGGGTGACGAAGCGATATTTGGGCTGAGCCTGTGCTTCCTCAGCCGAGAGGTTCCACTGAAGGAGCGCACCGATTGGATAGTCCCGTAACAGGGAATCAAACAGATCCACGATGTCACTCGTTTCCCAGACGAACTCCCGCTGAATCGCGGGTAAGAGATAAGAATAATTTATGTTTTCCACGACCTCAGCGATCCGCTTGGTTTCCATATTCCGTCTTGTGGTATGCTGGTTTTATATATCTACATAGTGGTGGTCGCCTATCATTTATAACGTCACAGAGCGATTTCTGATACGGAAATGAGTTTGAATATTCCACTTCCTGCGGGTCTCGGGGACTATGCTTGGCTCGAAACTCTTGCTCAACGTGAGGAGATTAATCAAACGATTCCTCTCTATATCGAAGCTGATGACGGGATTGAGGTCGTCGCTGTTTCCCTTCTCTGTGAAGATGATCTTCGGATGATCTACCGGGCACCCGGTGGTTGGCAATTGCTCACAGAATATGAGTTGTCCGAGGACCCGATTATTCACGTAGACGATCTCCTTGATGCTGTCGTTGCATTTGTGGGAACAGACGCGAGAGTCGTTCAAAAACTCGCTCAGGAACTCGGTGAGAAGTTAGAGGAGCATTGGATGATGGGATTTGTTCCGTATAGTCAATCTGGGAAGGGGGACAAATTTGAGGAACTTAGACAGGACTGCAATTGCTCAGGGATTGACGACCCGTCAATTGAGCGTGTTCCGGGAATGTCCGAAATCGAGGAATCAGCAGAATTTCGCTGCCATAACTGTATGAGCCTATACGGTATCGAGTATCAGGGTCGTAGAATCGATCTTGATGAGGTGTTCAGTGCTGAGTGGCTCTTCACGAATTCGACTCCGGATGACATCGTGGAGATCGGTGCCGAAGATTCATTTCTCGTGTATTCTGATGGTCGACCAATAGACAAAACAGAACGAGTCATCGGCGCGATGACTAGCTATGGTGGTGACACGAGTTCTTCTTTTGCCCGATATATCCCTGAAAACCACCAGGGATTGCTCTATATTCGAGATGACGACGCGGCTGGATACGTCACTTGGGAAGAGCTGGATGGAATACAGGTTCTTCGACAGCTGTATGTCCGGGATCATTACCGGCGCCGGGGGATTGCTGAGGAGTTAATTCAGACTTGGTGCCAGGAGTACTGCGAGGATGGTGTCTACTCCATCGACGAACCGAACGACAAGAGCCGATCTCTGTTTTCAAAACTGGGGCATATTGACGGTGATGGTGAGTACGAAGCGATTGAACTCTACCCGATTCGCGGCGTTGGGAACAGTCTTGATGCCAGCCAGACTCTTCCTCAATAGTTCATACACACTCTCACCGATTTAATCAGCCAGATTTCGAATCCCCTCTACCACGCTCTCTCCTTGCCAACCCACAATCTGATCTGCGTGGTCTTCAACGAAATTGGGCATCTGCTCGTTTCCGCGCGGTGTAACACCCAGAATTGGCTTGCTTTCGATTTCAGCTAAAATAGTTTCTTTCTTGATCCATTTGCTGTGAGCTACGTACATCCCTCCAAGTATTATTACGACCGTAGCTGGCTTGATCTGGTCTTCCCGGAGCGCCTGTTCCAGCTCCTCTTCGGTGTCAGCATCTATCTCATCCACCTCGGGTACTGAGTAATTCCGGAAACTGAAATTCGGGTAGTCGCGAAGTAGTTCTACCATCCGATTGTACTCGTCGCTGTACTCCCAAGAGTGCGAGATGAACAGTCGGTATTCGCTCCGACGGTTGCTTGAGGATCTGCTGTTGAAGCTCATAACTATATGCGAATTATTGACGGCTTACCCGTTTAGTACTATGGTCCTCTCTGATGCGGAATCCAAATCTGCCGATATTCCAGGGGGGAAGAACTTATACTATTTAAAAACGGATTGTTCATACGGTTATGAGCCAAGACACCTCCTCCCCATTGAAAACCACCTGGGAGGCTGCGTTTGATGATATTCGTGGCAGTCCAAACCCCGAATTAGCTGTTCGATTCGTTCTGAAGTCAGCCGTCAACGGTCTACCTACCGGATTCTATCGCGATGATGGAGATCGCCTACTACCGACCTATAAAGGGAACGATCTCGGAAAGGAGTTCACAGTTCGAGAACTCGGCCCCGTTTATACAGTCACGCAATCTGGGGATAACAGTCTCCCTGAGCTCAGTTCCTCTCAACCGTCGCTCTTCGAGCCGAATGACCAACAGTCGGGCCTTGTCCCGACCGACGATTCCCTGAGCCGCAGTTCTACCGATACTCAGAACCAGCAGGGGCTCTCGTCTGGGCAAAAAATCGCTGGCGGTGCTTTGCTCCTATATGGTGCCTACAAAGGGCTGGAAGCCTTGGCCTCTGCAGGCTCGTCGACTCAAGAGTCCTCTTCCTCCTCAGGCGGAAATACTGGGAAATCACTCCCTCGCTTAGCACGCGCTGCAACTCGACTTGAGGACAAGCGGTACAACGTTTTTGTCTCCCATTCGTGGGAGTACGACGAACACTACGAGCGTATCGTTGATTTCCTTGACGAGGTTCCGTCGCTCGAGTGGCAGAATCATAGTGTCCCCTCAACTGACCCCCTGCCCGTGGATACCGAGTCTGCCCTTCGCTCTGAACTCCGGAACCAGATGAAAACGGCGTCGGTTGTCGTCGTAAGTAGTGGAATGTACGGTGCTCACAGCACTTGGATCCCGGAGGAGCTGGAACTCGCCGATGAACTGGACAAGCCGGTGATCGCAATCATTCCAGAGGGACAATCGAAGGTCCCCGAGAAAATCCAAGAAGTCGCAGATACTCAGGTAGGATGGCGAAAGGCCTCGCTTGTCGACGCACTCGCTGAATATGCCTGATTCAACCGACGAAGCGGCGGTTGATCTCTCAGAGGATGGCGCCGATACTGACGATGGAGACACGCCCGAAACAGAACCTGAACACTCTGAAGAGGTCACCGGAGGGGACCCTGCTGAGCCATCTGAGGAGGAAGATGTTACAACTGGACCGCTGGCTAATCTAAGTGAGGACGAGAAGAATCGACTGATGGAGCAGTACATACATTACGGGGAGGTTGCGATCGAGACAGCCAATCAGCGAGTCCAGATGAACCGCTTTTTCGGTCTGATTTTAACCTCGATACTGGCCGGTCTCTTTGCCCTCGCCCGCGGCAATCTCACGACCACTAACGCTGCGATCGTTCTCTTCGCATCAGGATTCGGTAGTCTGATTTGCTACTTTTGGTATCAAAGTCTTCAATCATACCGCCGGCTGAACAAAGCGCGGTATGCTATCTTGAATGAGATCGAATCGGTTCTCCCTGTTCGCATGTATCTCGATGAATGGCGATACTTGAAGCGAGAGAAACCCGACCCAGAAATCGTTGATCCTCGTCCAGCTGAAGATGCTGATCACCGCTCGCATACAATTGTGGAACAGTGGTTCGTCCGCCTATTGGCTGCTGGATACATCTCCGTCGGAGGATATGCCGGCGGGTTCATTCTTACTCCTCAGGTGAAGAGGTTCATTCCATCACTACCGGACCCATCGATGGTTGGTTTTGGTGTTGGTGGCGTCCTCTTAATCGGCTTAGCCATCTTCTTTAGGATTCAAACCCGCTGAAACCACTATGAGACGCTTCGACACCGGTGATTCGGTTCGAATTGATATCCCTGATGAGACGGATCCTGATCACGATCGACTCCATGGGCGTCGCGGAACAGTTGTTGAGATCATTTCTGACGATGCAGGAGCTGTGACCGATGATGAACGGGAGGGGTATCTCTTTCGCGTTGAATTGGATGATGGCGAAACTGTCGACGTGCGCTGGCGTGATCTCCGGCCTGCTTGACGTGACTTCGATGCTGGTAATCGTATCAACCGAGACGGAATAGTCTAAGTAAAGACTATATAATGGCGGTCAGTTGGGCAAAGCATCGCGAATGACTCGAAAAACAATCGCCCGGAATTCAGGCAACTCCGGGCGGGTGAACATCTCGGGTTCTGAGCTCGAAATGCTTGAAGCCGGGATCGGCGACGATGTCGACGTCGACGTTGCCGATACGAAGGACGTCGCTCACGCTATCATCGACAGCAAGGACACGGACCAGTTCCTCATCGTCACTCCACTATAACGTATGCAAACGGCACTCACCTACCGGACGAATCGCGACCTGTTCTCGAACTACTACCTGGACGAGCACCTCCCCGAAACCGAGGTGTGGGACGAGCTTAGCGACGAGGACCTCCGCGAGGCGAAAGCGGACATCATGGACCTGTGGGAGCGCGAGAAGGGTACGGCTCCCAAGCGTAACGAGTCCCAGCTCGAGGAGAAGTTTATCCGGCCGATGTTCCGGAAACTGGGTATCCCCTTCGAGGTCGAAGAGAGTACCAGCCGGACCCAGCGCCGTCCCGACTATGGCTTCTTCGAGACCGAGGACGCCGCACGCGGTGCGTTCGAGCGCCGCGAGGAAGGTGGCGATTTCTACAAGGACGCCGTCGCCGTCGCGGACGCCAAGCGCTGGGGTCGTCCGCTCGATACCCGCGGGAGCGGGGAACACGAGCGGGACTTCGAGAACCCGAGCTACCAGATTCACGTCTACCTGCAGGAGACGCCGGCGCGGTGGGCCGTCCTCACTGACGGGAAGAAGTGGCGGCTCTACTACGGTCCGACGAGCCACCGCCTCGACTCCTACTACGAAATCGACCTGCCGACCGTCCTCGAAAAAGGCGATCTTGAAGATTTCAAATACTTCTACCTCTTCTTCAGGCACGGCGCATTCCTCGAGGACTCCAGCGGCGAGTGCTTCCTCGACGAAGTCTACGACGAGTCTAATGTCTTCGCCCAGGAGTTGGGAGCGGACCTCCAGGACAACATCTACGAGGCGATCAAGGTGCTCTCGGAGGGATTCATGCAGTACCCGGACAACGACCTCTCCGAAGAGGATCTCGACCTCATTCACGACAGTTCGCTCATCTACCTCTACCGGCTCATCTTCGTGCTCTACGCAGAGAGTGAGGGTCGTGACCTGCTCGATACGAACAACGAGATCTACGAGGAATCCTACAGTCTGAATACACTCAAGCAGGACGTCGCTGAAGAACTCGACAGCCCGAATCCGAAGTATCGCGACTGGCAAGACAACCTCTGGGACCGACTGGACGAGCTGTTCAAACTCATCGACCAGGGCAGTCAGTCGCGCGGTATCCCTGAGGAGGACCTTTACATCCCAGCGTACAACGGCGGACTGTTCAGAACTGACCCGGACGAGGACGACAGCGTCGAAGCCCGGTTCCTCGCGACCCACCAGGTCGGGGACGCCTACCTCGCTCAAGTGATCGAACTGCTCACCCGGAGTCAGAACGGCAACGGCGGCGGGAAGATCTTCGTCGACTACTCGTCGCTGGACGTCCGCCACCTCGGGAGCATCTACGAAGGGCTTCTCGAGTATCAGCTTGACGTCGCCGACGAACCGCTCGCGCTGGAGGACGGTGAGTACGTTCCCGCCGACGAGGGTGACGAGGTGATCGTCGAGAAGGGGGAAGTCCACCTTACGACCGGGTCTGGGGAACGGAAGGCGACGGGGTCGTACTACACGCCGGAGTACGTCGTTGAGTACATCGTCGAGGAGACGCTGGAACCGCTCGTCACGGACATCCGGAACGACCTTATGGCACAGAGTGCCCGAGGTGAGCGTGGCTTTGCAGCGGAATTCGCAGAGCGCATTTTCGACCTCAAAATCCTCGATCCTGCGATGGGAAGCGGCCACTTCCTGACGAGCGCAATTGACTACCTCGCTCGTGAGATCATCGATGCTCAGGAGCGGCAAGCTGCACAGCAAGGGATCGAGACTGTCGACGAGGAGCACGACATCAACTGGGCCCGTCGGCAGGTCGCACAGCGCTGCATCTACGGAGTTGACCTAAACCCGCTGGCCGTCGAGCTCGCGAAAGTGTCCCTCTGGCTTCGGACGCTCGCTGCTGAACAGCCGCTCGCGTTCCTGGACCACCACCTGAAGACGGGGAATTCGTTGGTCGGGAGCGACATTGAGGAAATTGAGGAACTGGAGTCCGATGCTGGTGGTGACGGGCAGAACGCGACACTCGCTGACTTCGGTGTGGCCCGGAAGGGGACCATCGAACAGCTAATGCGAATCTATCAGGACTTCATCGCCATCGAGAACCAGGATCTCGCTGATGTCAAGCAGATGGAGGCCAAGTACGACGAGTTTGAGCGGAATAAGCTTCGACAGCGGCTTGAGGCTATGGCGAATGTCCGTACAGCGGAAGACTTCGGATTAGACAACATTCCAGATGATGCCTACGAAAGAATGGCAGCTTCACTGGAAGATGATGAGGAATGGAACACGCTCGCTGAAATGCAATGGTATCAAGATGCTCAAAAGTGGGCAGATCTTGATAACTACTTCCATTGGAAGTTAGAATACCCAGAAGTATTCTATACTGCGGATGGGGAAGATGCTGATGATCCTGGGTTTGATGCTGTTCTCGGGAACCCGCCGTATATGCGGATTCAAACGATCAGAGAGGCAAATCCTGATGTTGCCGATTATTATATATCACGCTACGAATCTGCGACTGGGAACTTTGACATTTATGTTAACTTCACAGAACAGGGATACGACCTCCTTTCTGAAGACGGTATATTGGGTTATATTGAACCTCACAAATTCTTCCAAGGGGACTTTGGTGAGGGCCTTCGAAGTTACCTTTCTGAAGAACAGGCACTCTATCAAGTCACTTCGTTTGGTCACAAACAAGTATGGGATCAAGTTTCCGTCTATACCTGTATCCTATTATTGAGGAAGGGGAATAACGACACCTTCCAATACGCACAAACAAACCCTGAACAGCTGATTACAGACAAGTCAGTTGAACACCGAGAAATCCCCGCAGATTATTCAGAAGAGCCATGGATATTCCGTACTGAGGAAGTTAAGGAAGTACTGGATACCATAGAACAGGCAGGACCAACGTTAGAGGAAACTACGGACATATTTGTCGGGTTACAGACAAGCGCAGACCGTATTTACCTCTTAGAGCAAACTGGAGAGACAACAGATGATGGGCTAATCGAAGTAGTGGATCAAGTTGATGAGGAGACGTGGCATCTTGAACCTGATCTATTGAAACCGTTTCTTAAAGGAGAGGACGTACATCGGTATGAGCCTCTGAATCCGCGATACTGGGTGATCTTCCCGTATCATATCGATGGCGACAATTCAGAATTTGTTGAAGAAGATGAATTGGAAAAGAAGTATCCGAGGACCTACGAGTACCTCAAGCGACATGAGGAGGATCTTAGAGGGAGGGAGGGTGGCAAAATGGACCATAATCGGTGGTACGACTATGTCTATCCAAAAAATCTGACGGAGTTCCAGAAAGAAAAGATCGTCACGCCAGAGATCAGCTATGGCCCCAACTTCACGTACGATCCTGATGGGACTTACCATACTACGAAGGTTTATGGCCTCCTCACGCAGGAGTCAACACAGCTCTCACCAGAGTACATATTAGCAGTCTTGAACAGCCCCGTTCTCTGGTTCTTCCTAAGTAACACGGGCTATACTCTGCGAGGGGGATACTTTACCTTCAAGACCAACTACCTCAATCCCTTCTCTCTCCCAGAGATCTCAACTGATGCAGATGAGGCTGCTTTGAGTCGGTGCCACGAGTGGTATGACGAATTCGTTGAGGGCAGTACTCAGGTGAGATGTCCGGTGCTGACGGATGAGCTTGAAGTTAGTAGTGGGGCCACCCATGATTTCCTCGGCTTCCTGGTTGAGGAAATAATCCGTCTTAAAAACCAGCACCATGAGCTGAATCTGAATATTTTAGACTACTTTGGCTCCTATTCAGACGGAGATCAATTAGGTGAACTCGCTGAGTATCAACCTCCGACTGGAGTTGGCGATTCAATCATTTCGGAGACCACTGAGACACAGGACAGCCTTAGGGCTGAAGACGTGAGGGTCAAGGAGTCGGGTTCCAAGATTACGATCGATATTACTGCACGGTACAAACCCGAAGAACCGGAGGAATATGAAACCGATCAGTGGGGGTACACAGAGACTGATTACTATTCGGCAATGGAATTTGTAGGCTTAACTGAGGAGAAAGCGACTCTAATCAAGGAATTCGTTCCTGTGGCCATTGAGAGAGGTGACGGATTCGCTGGCTTCCGTGAGACGGCAACGAAAACCAACTCGCCTGTTGATAGGCTCGAAAGTCTCACACTCCCCGAGTTATCTGATATTTCCGATGGCTTAGATCGATATCTTACGACTAAGGAACGAGCTGATGAACTGAAGGACAAAATTGAGAAATCAGATAATCTTGTAAATCGTATTGTTTATACTCTCTATGGGTTTGAGGAGGATGCGGTCGAACGGATTGAAAATACATTAGAGGATGACTGACTTTGAGGTCGGCGATCAAGTCAAGTACGCCGGCGGACGTGGAGAAATCACGAAAATCGAGGAACGGCCCAACGGCGGGCACCTCCTCCATGTCTACACCTCGGAGGGCCAGCTCCGCAAACTCCCCAGCGGCCTCCCTCACATCGAGAAACTCGATTCGCTTGTCGACCGGCTCGCAGCCGGCCAATCCGACGCCCCGCTCCATTACGATCTTCGGGAGCGGGCGATCCGACTCGATCTCGCCTACAAGTACGACCGATTCCTCTCGCTGACCAGCAACCGCATCGAGATCGAACCCTATCAAGTCCAAGCCGCCTACGAGATTCTCAACTCCTACGACCACCGCTACCTCATCGGCGACGAGGTCGGCCTCGGGAAGACCATCGAAGCCGGGATCGTCATCGAGGAGCTCATCGCCCGCGACCGCGCCGACCGGGTGCTCATCGTCGCGCCGGCCCCGCTGACCGTCCAGTGGCAGGAGGAGATGCGCGAAAAGTTCGACCGCAACTTCGTCATCTACGACCGTGAGACGGTCCGTACACACCGGAAGTCCCATCCCAACCAGAACGTCTGGAAGCAAGAGGACCTCATCATCACCTCCATCGACTTCGCGAAGCAGACCACCGACGACCCCGAGTCGGACCGCGTCTCCGTCCTCGATGCCCTCCAGAATCTCGACGAGGAGTGGGACGTTGCGGTCTTCGACGAGGCCCATCACCTTACAGCCAGACGGTCGAGCGACGACTCAATCGAGCGGACACAGCGATACCAAGTCGGTGAGGCCGTCGCTGACAACTCCGATGCGTTGCTGCTGCTCACCGGGACCCCGCACAAGGGGAAATCAGACCAGTTCTACTTCCTCGTGAGCCTGCTCGATCCGTATCGCTTCAGCCACGAGTCGCAGATCAGTCCCGAGGCGCTTGAGGACCTGATGATCCGCCGTCTGAAGGACGATATGTACGAGACCGACGGGACCCGAATGTTCCCCGAGAAGAACATCGAGGCACTCCCGGTCGAGATGACTCGCGAGGAGCGGAAGCTGTACGACGACGTCACCGAGTACATCCGCGAGTACTACAACCTCGCCCAGCAAGAGGAGAACCAGGCGGCGGGGTTCACGATGGTCATCTACCAGAAGCGGCTGGTCTCGAGTATCTACGCGATTCGGAAGTCCCTCGAAAACCGGATGCGGGCGATTCAGAACGACGCCGTTGCCGAGGACCTCCCCGATGAGGTTCAGGACCTCATTCCGCGGTATAGTACCGAACCGGAGACGCTGACCGATGCAGAACGCGCTCGGGTTGAGGAAGCGCTTGAAACGGTCACGATAACGCTCAATCAGTCGCAAGTCCAGCAGGAACTGGACCGCGTGAAACAGCTCTGGCAGCAGGCCAAGAACATCGAGACGGACTCGAAGGCCCGATTGCTCCGGCAGTTCGTCGACCGTATTCTCTCAGAGGACCCCGACGAGAAAATCCTGATCTTCACCGAGTACACGGACACGCTGGAGTATCTACGTGACGGGGTCTTCGCTGACCACGACGTCGCCCAGGTGTACGGCGACCTCGAGCAGTCCCGTCGACGGGAAGAGATGAGCAAATTCGAGGAGGAGGCCAACCTGATGCTCGCCACCGACGCCGCACAGGAGGGACTCAACCTCCAGTTCGCCCACATCATGGTGAACTACGACCTCCCGTGGAATCCCATCAGGATCGACCAGCGGATGGGGCGGCTCCACCGCTACGGCCAGGAGCACACGGTCGAGATTCGGAATCTCTTCTTCGCCGATACCCGCGAGAGCGAGATCCTCAACCTGCTCATCGAGAAGACGAACCAGATCGAGTCGGACCTCGGGATGCGCTCAGATGTCCTCGGTCGCGTCCTCGAGGACGTCGACCTGGACGAGACGATTATGGCGGCCATCGCTGAAGGGGAGCCGACTGAACGTGTCGTCGCCGATATCGAGGCGACCATCGAGGAGAAACGCGAAGCGATTCAGACCGTCGAAAACGAGTTCCTGATTCGCGACCGTTTCGACCTCTCCGGCAAAGACGATGAGATTCTCGACGTGATCGAACGCAGTCAGCACGGCGAGGTGTCGGAGGACGATATCGAGACGCTCGTGCGTGTGTTCTTCGACGAATTCGGCAGCTCTATTAAGGGTGTTCGACCCGGACCGGCCCGGATGGAAGGGGACGTGTTCCAGTTGGATGTCCCTGAGGTGCTGAGTGGAAATCAGGTAGCACGACAGTACCCACGCGCCACGTTTACCAAGGATATCGCGATGGAGGAGGATGATGTCGAGTTCATCTCGCTTGACCATCCTCTCGTCGAGTCGCTCATCGAGTTCTGCTTGGACAGCGACCGGATCCAGGGTGAAATTGCGACGAAGGTCGCTGCGACGGCGTCTCGAACCCCTGGAATCCTGTTTAATTACCGCCTTGGCTACGTCTCCGGTGCCGGCGACGTGGTGACTGAGAAGTTCGTTCGCCTCTACGCTCGCCCGGATGGCAGTGTAACGACGGATGTTCCCGAACTCTCGAAGACGGTCGCTCCCAGTGACGTCTCGTTGTCGCACGAGGTTGATCGGCTCTCGAGTATGGCTGAGGACCTCTACGATGCCGCAGAGATGGAGGCGTGGACGCACGTTGAGTCGTTTGCTGAAGAGGCCCGAACCGAACGAGAACGGGAGATCGAAATCAAACGTGAGCACGCTGAGCGATACTTCGAAGAGCAAATCGAAGAGTGGGAGGAGCGGTTAGAGCAGTACCAACAGCGGGCTGAGCATGGTGCGGATATGTCTGCGCCGATTGGGAACGCGAAGCAGAAACTCGAGAGTCTCCGACGAGAACGTGAAGAGGAGCTATCCAGGCTTGAGGAAGAGAAGCACGTTACTCCCCAAGAACCGGAACTAGTAACAGCGGCGTACGTCGTCTCTCCTACAGAGGCAAAGGACGAATGATCTCTATTGCGAACGCTGTCGGGTCGGGAGATTTGGGTGTGGAACTCGACGTCGCCGAGGTCGAGTCCGATTTGGATCTGCCGTACACCGAATACGACCCTTCGAACTACCATGGTCTCTACCTCCGGCTTGTTGAGGGTGGTCCGCTTATCACGGTTTATCGGAGTGGGAAATACATCATCAGTGGGTGCTCTACGTTCGAACAGTTGTACGAGACGAACGACACCTTCCTCATGTCACTATCCGACCTGGACATCGTAGACGCAGAGACTGAAACAGGATTCACGGTACAGAACGTGGTCTGTACGGCCCAGCTGGATAATCCGGTAGATTTGAATACGCTCTCTATCGCGTTAGGTCTGGAATCGGTCGAATATGAGCCTGAACAATTCCCGGGTCTCATCTATCGGCCTGCCGATTACCCAGCTGTCCTTTTGGTATTTGCTAACGGAAAGGTAGTTGTCACAGGTGCCTCTGACGTTGGTATCGCTGAAGATGTGTTCGAACATCTCCAGAAGCAGGTGACCATCTATCACGAACAGTAACGTCTATATTGATTCTGTTATTGTTTGACGAATTTACATATAGTAGTAATATTGCTTGTCGGCTTCAACAGGGTCAATCCCTTGTTCAGAGATTACGTTGCTAACTTTCCGCGGAACCTTGAGAGTGATCGGTTCCTTGACGGCGAAATCGGATGTATTCCAATCTAACTTCGTCAGGAAGAGGATTTCTTCGCAGAGTGTTTTATAGTCGCTCTCGGTTTGGATATCTGGTCTGATTTCAATCGGTTCAGGAATGTTACTCCCTTCATAGGTCGCCACCTCTGGGACATACCCCGTGGTGTAGAGGTAGTGGACGTCGTCGTCAGGAACGGAAAGCAACGTTCCTCGAAGTGGCGGGAAGTCACCGTCCGGGAATAATCTCACTCCCGTCCCACGGGTTCTGATGTGAACATAATCGTGCAATCTGACCTCTTCCGCACCGGCCTGGAAGCCTTCGCGTTCCTCGTCCCAAAACGGAGAGGACTTGTGAATGACTATCCGCTCAGGAACCGAGCCGCGGTTCCGTTTTTTGTAGTAGTTGACAATCTGTTCAGCGATGTTCTCAGCTCCCTTTTTCGAGACGTGTGGTTGCCCGTTTTCGTCCTCTGAGATGTCTTTCAATGGCTCGCTCTGGATGATGTTATAATCTTTCCTGGCGAACACGTGCGCTAATGCCGCACGAACAACGTTCCCATCTCCATCCTTGTCACGGTAAAACGAGAGCCCAGCATAGCAGGTACCGTGGTCCATCTTCTTAGTTTTCCACGGGTGCCCTCGTTGTGCCTTGTAGAGCAATCCGAGACTGAGATTCCATGCTTTCGTCGCTCTGTCCTGCGGAGACGTTGTATTCAACGTCTCTGGCTTGATCAGTTGTGTCGGGATGCTATTCTCCATCCCGGCGATCTTGATTTGGCTATGGAGGTTTTTCCCACCAACAATCACGTCACCGTGTTTGCCGTCTCGTAATTCCTCCATGATTCCGTCTGGAATGCACACAACGATGACGTCGGGTGTCGGGTCATCATCCGATAACCAATCGATCTCCTCTCGAACTAAACTCAGGAACTCTTGGAACTTCCCTTCCTTCGTATTATGTGCCTGCACCGACCGGATCTCGCCCTTCAGAATACGGTAACGCCACCGCTCAGGAAAGGCGATTGATGTGTTCAGGTTGGATCGAGAATTCAACCCAGGAAATGGGATACGCCAAGGACGGATCTTATCGTCGTCTAAATCGGGGTGAATGACAGTGCTCCAATCAAGGAATAGGTCGTCAAGCAATCGAATAGATTCGGCATCACCGATGGCAGCTACGTTGATTGCTTGATGTTCGTTATTCTTTAATCGAGGTCCGTATTCCATCAACCCACGCTTCGGAGAAACGTCCGAGCCTCCGTTGAAATGGATCTCTGGCTCCTCCAGACGAGTGATCTCAAAGGTACCTTGCTCTGTCATTCTGTATCCTCCGGATTGATTGCCCCTTTCAACTGATTTTCAACGAGTTGATTTCGCTCATCACCTGATTCCGGCGGTCGAACGCCCTCTAGAATGAGATCCTCAACCCGCTGGATTTGTACTGTCTGGAGGTTGCTCGGCAGTTTGAATCGGGTTAGAGATTGTTCCAAGGCCAGCTCTGATAACCAGATTTCGACGGTGCTGCTCTTTCGATTGTTCTGTGGGAAATTCCCCGGGTTGAACCGATCTGAGAGGTACTTCTTGCGGTGTCCAGAAACTAACTCTTGACCATCTTTGGTGAATTCCGTTGTCGGGTAGAGGCCGAGATAGTAGTGCTCAGTGAAGAATTTCACAAAGACGGTGACTGAATACAACTGGGATGAACAGCAATTCAACCACGAACGCCTCGAAGAACTCCAAAAACACGGTGAAACGCGCTGGTCGAAGGATGGTTACATCATCCTTGACGACACCTTCACCGAGAAAGCCGGGGACGAAGTCCCCCGCATTGGCCGCTTCTACGATCACGCTGAAGGTGATACTGTCTGGGGCCAAGACCTCATCTACGCCTTCTACGCTGACGACAAAACAGTCTATCCGCTTCGAGCGAACCTCGAACATTCCCTGAAGGAAGCAGTGTACAACCTTCTCTCGTGGGTTCGAGACAACGATGATTGTGGCCCTTATGGAAGAGATCGACCACCTCTTCGTTCACTCAACCGCCGACGCTAACGTGCAAAGCTGAGTATAGGACCGCTAAACCGTATTTTGACGAGTGTCTAAACAACCCCGTCCTTCAGAATAGAACGGTGGACCAACCATGCTATTCCTATTGCCGTTCTACTAGAACATTATTGGTTACCCGAAGGACAACGGAGTCGTGTTGATTAACGACCTTCCGCATAATCGTCACGAGTCCTCGGGAAGGATTGGATTTTGATGGGCGCTTCTCAAGGATTTCAAGTGTCGTGGAAAGTATATCTCCGGGACGAACAGGATTCGGGAACTCTGCTTCGTCAAAACCGACGCTCCCCAGCAGGTGGCTTTCTCGAAAGAAACTATCGACAACCTGTTTCTGGGAGAGTGCAAAGGTTTGCAGTCCACTGGCGATTACGCCATTAAACGGCGTTTTCGCTGCTGCCTCTTCGTCAATATGGAACGGAAGCGGATCGTATTTCTGCCCGAACTCAAGGATTTCCTGCTTGGTGACTTCGACATCATCGGTTTTGTGAGTTTCGCCGACGATGAAATCGTCGTAATATTTATAATCCATCTTATTTTGTCTATAGGAGATCATTTTGCTTAGCGATCGTGTTGAGTTGGATCTCGTCAGTTCCTTCTACGATCCGAAGCACTCTAGCTAGATGGAGATGATCAACAAATGGATTGTCCTCTGATAGGCCGTTTGCGCCGTGAATCTGGACCGCGTTGTCCGCAATTTCCCAGAAAGCGTTAGTCGCGAACCAATGGAAGATCGAGACATCCTCAACGATGTCATTACCCTGATCCAGATTCCATGCAGTTCGTAGGCCCCCAGCGTCTGCCATATACGTTTTTGCACGTCCTCGTGCATACATGCTTGACACCTGCTGGAATGACCCGATGGACTCCCCGAACGCCTCACGTTCCCGTGCATACTCCCTGCTCTTCTCAAGCAGATACTGCGAGTAGCCAACAGCTTCTGCTCCGAGTTCGAGTCGACCCATCGTCAATAGTTCCATTGCATCTCGAAATGCGCCATGCTTGGGGCCAAGAACGCGTGATTCAGATACGGCAACGTCGTCCAGAAGGATTTCGGCTTGCCAACCCTCCAAGCCAATAGCGTTGTTGACTGATCCGACTTCGAACTCGTCGCGTTCGACGATGAAACAAGTGATACCATCGTATCGCCGATCGACCTCCGCCAGCGGCTTTGTCCGAGCCAGCACAAGGGCGAAATCGCAGAATGCCGCGTTCGTAATCCACTGCTTTCGGCCGTTGATTATCCATTCGTCGCCGTTCTTTTCAGCTTCGGTCGACATCGAGGGTGAGTCAGAACCGACATCGGGTTCAGTTTGACCGAATGCAGTCGATTTCTTACCACGCACGACTGGCTTGAGGTACCGTTCGACCTGTTCACCCTCAGCAAGACCCAATAGCGCATTTGGCCCCTCCGGCCCCTTGAGGACATGCTCAGAGAGCCCTCGTCCCTTCGAAGCGACGTGGCGCTTCACTGCGTACCACGTTATTTTTGAGACCCCTTGGCCACCAACCTCTTCGGGCATATGCATGGCGTAAAACCCCGCCTCACCACTCTTTTGACGAATACTCTGAATCGCTTCGAGTATCTCCTCGGTGGGTTGACCGTTTGCTCGTCGACCCAAGGTGGGATTGTTAAGTTTCGATTCAAGGCCACTCGCTAAGGGGGCGACCTCACGCTCAATAAACTCATCAAGGCTGTTCAATACGAGCTGCGTCTCTTCGTCAACGTCGAAATTAATGCCTGTCATATCCCTGTTTGAATGTCGTCTAAGATGCTGTCAATCGAGATATCGACCTTCGTACTCTTCGCGGATTACTTTCTTGTTGTTTTTCCCCACACTTGTTTTTGGAATTTCATCGGTAAACTCAATTTCATCGGGGAGCTGCCAGTCGGCGAACCGCTGGGAAAGAATTTCATCGAGTTCTTCACGATTGAAATCGTCTTCGACCTCAACAAGTGCGAATGGGCGCTCTTCCCATTCCGGATGTTCAAGGCCAACAACGCACGCGTCTCTGACATTCGGGTGTTCGATGAGGAGGTTTTCCATGTCGACAGACGAAATCCATTCCCCACCGCTTTTAATAACATCCTTGATACGGTCAGTAATCTTTAGATATCCTTCCTTATCGATTACCCCGGCGTCGCCGCTTTCCCAGAACCCATCGTCAGTGAACGAATGTTCCGTTCGGTCGTCGTCATAGTAACTGCTTGTCACCCATGGACCACGGATGAGAATTTCTCCGGCGGATTCACCGTCGTGTGGCAGTTCCTCGCCTGTGGTAGGATCGACTATTTTCATCTCGATACCCGGGACAGTCAGTCCCTGCTTGCGCCGCATATCGAGCTTTTCTTCCTCAGAGAGGTCTTCTTCAAGCGACGGCTTGATGAAGTTCATCGTTACCAGCGGGGTCGTCTCAGTTGCGCCATATGCATGGACGATCTCTGCCCCCGTGAGTTCTTTGTATCCCTGCATCATGTCCAGCGGCGGCTCTGTTGCTCCAGACATCATCTGTAGATCGTTCCAGTTCGGGATATCGTCGAGATCTCGAATGTAATCGAGCATCGGCATAAAAATAGCTGGTGCCCCGTTTGTTACGGTCGCGTCCTCGTCACGGATGAGATCAACCAGCGGTTCGGGATTTTCCGCCTGATATCGGCCCGGGAACGCGAGCTTTGCGCCAGCGTACGTCGCAGCGTAGGCCAGTCCCCAGCCCTGTCCATGGAACATCGGCGTGATTTGAGCGACTGAGTCCTCATGTGAGATACCGACGGAGTTCGCCAACTGCATCGTGTGTAGGTAGATGTTCCGGTGGGAATAGTACACTCCTTTGGGACGCCCCGTCGTTCCAGTCGTGTAGCAGGCACTGTATGCCGATGTTTCGTCGATGTATGGCCAATCGTACTCCGGCTCCGCCTCAGTTAATATATCTTCATAGGAGAACGTCGGCTCGAGATCGGTTTCGACCTCGTCGAGATCGTTATCAGTCATGACGACGAATCCCTCTATGGAACTGACCTCGTGGGCGACACCTTCAGCGACTTCCAGAAGGGATTCGTCGACCACTAAGAATCGCGGTTCCGAGTGATTTAACACATACTGTAGTTGATCTGAATGCAGTCGGAGATTGAGCTGAAGGAAAACGGCACCGGTTCCGGGAATACCGAAATAGCATTCATAGTGACGGTGATCATTCCACGCAAGTACACCTACGCGATCTCCGGCCTCAACACCCAACTCTTCGAGGGCATTGGCCAAGCGCTGCATCCGTTCGTACGCCTCTCCGTAGGTGTACCGGAACTGGTCTTCACCTGTCCCTGAGACGATTTCCCGATCAGGAACGTTTCGTGCTGCCGCCTCGATGAATCTTGTCGTGTTGAGCGGATATTCGTCTCCACTAGTCGATGGGAATCCATCTATGACCTCCATGAATTCTTGTTATGTGCCCCCATATATATAGGTTCGGGGTAACAACCTATTCTGCTGTTGCCGATTGGGAAACAATTTTCAGAGGTGTCTACCGACAGATCTTCAGATAGGAAGGTGAAACCGAATATCTAGTAAAAACGAAAAAAGTTCAGCGGTTACTGAGGATCGTTACTGTCGATACGCCGCCTTCACCTACAAGTGCGCCACCCGAGTTCTGGGCTAATCCAATAGACGGATTTTCAACCTGCCGGGCTCCCGCCTCGCCACGGAGTTGCCAGACGAGTTCACAGATCTGGGCCACCCCCGTTGCTCCCACGGGATGACCGCGTGACTTGAGTCCACCACTTGGATTAACCGGAGTACGACCATCGAGCATAACGTCACCACTCCGGACGAGTGAAGCACCTTCCCCTTGATCCGCTAACCCGAGTCCTTCATAATGCATTAGCTCGCCGATGGTAGCCGCATCATGAACTTCGACAACATCCAGATCATCCGGGCCGATACCAGCCTCACTGTAGGCCTTTTGGGCCACGCGTTCGTCAAGTTCTTCACGCCAGAATTCGACCTCCTCAAGGTAATTGCCGCTCAACATTTCGGCAGCATCGACGTAGATTGGTTCTTCAACCAACTCTTCGGCGATTTCGGTGCGTGCGATGACTGCTGCTGCTGCTCCATCTGACATTGGACAGGCATCAAGCAGCCGGATAGGATCGGAGATTGGGCGGGATTCAAGGATGTCGTCGCGGTCAACGTTGAGCTGAAGATGTGCCCGTGGATTTTTAAGCCCATTGTCATGATTTTTGACCGCGATGTCGGCCAATTCCTCGCGTACATTACCGAACTGATTCATGTAGGCGTTAGCGCGCATCCCGTAGAGACCCATGAACGTCATCCCCATTGCACCCTCAACTTCTGCGTCCGCCGCACCAGCCATATCTTTGAGAGCAACCTCCGTCGGGACACCAGTCATTTTCTCAACACCCATAGCGAGCACGATATCGGATTCGCCTGATTGAACTCTCTTATAGGCCTCTTGGAATGCACAGGTTGAGCTGGCACACGCGTTCTCAACTCGGATGATCGGGATACCTGTTACCCCTACTTCTCGGAGTATTGCTTGGCCAATAACACTGGTTTGATCCTGAGCAGTAGTAGCGACATTACCGATATACGCTTCCTCGATATCATCTGGTTCAACGCTCGAAGACAAGAGCGCTTCACGAACGGCTCTGCTCCCAAACTCAGTTACGCGCTGTCCCTCCAGTTCGCCGAAGTCGGACTGACCGACGTTGACGACAGCTACTTCGTTTTCAGTCATTGTTCTTCCTCCATGGGGCGGAACATATGGCCAAACAACGGTTCACCGGTCTCCGTATCTGTCTTGATTTTTTCAAGTACCAGTTCCACTTGGTCGCCAACTTCGAGTGATCTTTCTTTCCACTCGGTGAAACGGGAGTAAATCTGTACGTTTTCCAGGTTCACAAAGCCGAATGCGTACGGCGGTTCGATTCCTTCTTGACCAGTATGTGCGACGGTGTAGGTCTCGAGTTGTCCTGTTCGTGCAAGTTCGACATCAGAGACGTTGTCCGAAAGACAATTGCGGCAAAACGGCCGAGATGGAAAGACAACGTACTCGCACTCGGAACATTCGGTCCCTATCAGCACTGGATTGTCATCGGCGGCAATACGAATCGACCCGTCAACGACGAGTCCCGACGACTCATTATAGTCGGGATGCACTTGTCGCATACGCTCCCAAATTGATGCTGTGCATATAAGTGTTTGGCCGGTAATGCGGTGGTGCAGTATCCATTGGGGGAACGCGCAGTCGCCCTGTTTCTGCTCGTTTCGGGACGCTATGCTGCTCCTTTCGAGAGACCGTGCTGACGAGACGGGCCAGTCGGTGACGCCGACTGGCTCATCACATCCTCGCAGGTGAAGTTCCCAAATCATTGGGTGAAACTTACCTGAGGACGCCTATTGCGGAACAAATCGTACATCGCGTGGAGCGCGAGTAGAGCCGTACGCACGTTTGGTACCGCGTGTACGGCGTTCGGAGTCCCGTATTTCAACCGCCAGTTGCTGCCCTCAATCGCATTTGTACTGACCAGACCACTAAACGTCTCGATCTTTTCGTCCCACAACGCCGGGTACTTCTCGCGGAAGACCATGACTCATTCCGCGTACAACTCTTCTTACACTACCGGGAGATAGCTGTGGTACTTCTGAACCTCTTGACAGCTCTGGGGGCTACGACAGCCCGTCCGATTATACGAACTGTCGCAACTCGTGGACGAGACACGACTCTTTGTGCGCAACCGTGTCGTTGTAGCTAGATTCACCACTGGCAATCCATTAGTCAACTCCCTCAAGTGGAGGCGACAAGCATGGCTGTGAGCAGCCACGCGAAGTCGGTGTTACGACACTAGAGGCTGGCGATACAGCCCAGTTGCGGGAGATAGCTGCCGGCGACGCAGAAGCCGTTGCCGGACGGCTTCTTCGGCTCTCCGGGTGTCTTTTGCTTGGCGTGCTCCTCGCGCGATGGCTTCTTCGCTCCCTTCTTAGCCAGGGTAGTCTCGTCCGCAACCCCGACGATACCGACCACGTCTTCGGCGGCCAGTTCGTCGGCATACTACTCACAGAATTCCACAGCGGTTTCCGTTCCAAACAGAAGCGAGAGGAAATTCAGCGAGAGTGGTTCGTCGGCGACCGTCACCCTATCGATGTAGGAAACATTTTGAGAAATTGTCGTTTTGAGTTGGTGAGTGTAAGTCGTTAACGTTGCGTTACGGGCACGGTTCCTCAAGATCATGTCTGAGTTACTACCGTGATGGTCGTTGACTCGGCCACTAAACAGTTCAGCGTACCGCTGGATTGTATCCCGGTCAACCTGGATGCCGTAGTGGATGTGGGGAATCCGTTTACTCCGGTTGAACAGATTCTCCGAGGCATGGTAGAGCCAGAGGTCGACGATTGGTTTGCAGTAGAGACAGTCCTCGTAGAACCGTTCGGACATCTCTGCGTCGACCCGTTTCTCGTACTGCTTGCACCAGTATCGCTGGATGGTAACCGTTACGTCCTCAAAGCCGTCCTCAGTGATGAGGACGGCGAAGCGCCGTGGGCGTGAATCATGTTTGCGGTAATCGCTTCCCCTGTAGTGTGGACAGGGACGCGGCTTGGCCAGCTGCGTCCCTTCGTAGCTTCGTATCCCGTCGTGAATCGAGTGGGTTAGCGGTAATGACACTAGCGCGTCGAGTCCTCTTCTCTGCCGGCTGTTTCATGCCCTCTAGAAGCCCACCGAAGATCGCACTTTCCACTACATCACCAGCAGCACCCGGTAGTACCTCGAATGAGATTAAACCACTAGAACGTGATTTTCCTATGGTATTGTGAGAGGCCTCGGAAGAGCAATAGAGCCAACCAATGACCGATGAAGCATTAGAGACTAGGGAAAATTATAACAAGGCCGGCGGAGACATCTTAATCACGGTGAAAAAATGAGTGCGTCACTAACCGAAAGTGTAGAGACTGTGACTGTCGTCGGAGGCGGAACAATGGGCCATGGTATCGCTCAAACCTTTGCGATGTCTGGATACGACGTTACGATTATCGACATCGACGAGGACGTCTTGCAAACCGCTCTCGAAAAAATCGAAGGAAGTCTCGAGAAACTCACTGAGGATCCGGATGCCGTATTAGCACAGATCGAGACGACGACATCAGAGGAAGAAGCCTACGGTGATGCCGATCTTGTCGTCGAAGCAGTGCCTGAGAACATCGACTTGAAACAGGATGTTTTTGGTACGATCGATAACCACGCACCGGAAAGAACGATTCTAGCGACCAATACTAGTACTCTCCCGATCACCGAAATTGCGTCCGCGACGGATCGACCGAGCAAGGTCGTCGGCCTGCATTTTTCCAATCCCGTTCAGCTTATGGACATCGTCGAGGTTATCCGGGGTAAGGAAACGGCCAACGATATATTTGAGGCGGCTGAAACAATCAGCGAGGCGATTGGCAAGACCCCAGTACTCGTTGAGAAGGATATCCCTGGATTCCTTATCAATCGGATCAATCTCCGATTCTGGCTTGAGGCAGTTCGTCAGGTTGACCAAGAGGGGCGAGACAGGAAAACAATAGACGCCGCGATCCGGCGAATCGGCCTTCCAATGGGGCCGTTCGAGGTTCTCGACTTCAGTGGTATAGATGTCGCTACCATGGCTGCCCACTCGATGCAAGATCGAGGGGTCGACCTGCACATCCCCGATCTGCTTGAAAAAAAGGAGGAGGCCGAGAATTACGGTATGAAGACCGGTGAGGGTTTCTACACCTATCCAGAACCAGGGGAGTACTCACGTGTTGAGATTCCACAGGAGCGTCGCAATGACTTCGATCCGAAACATCTCGTCGCGCCTGCTGTTAACGAAGCGGCGTGGATGCTGGCGAACGACGTGACCACGAAGTCAGAGATCGACAAGGCGATGCAAATCGGAATGAACTGGCCGCGAGGCCTCCTCGAGATGGCTGACGAGTACGGGATTGACCGACTTGTCGAGACGCTGGAAGAATTGCATGCCCGGTCGGGTTGGGATGAGTATGAACCCAACCCATCCCTTCGTGAATTGGTGGCGAACGAGGAACTCGGGCAGAAGACAGGAACCGGCTTCTACGAGTGGGAATACGAGCAGGCGGAGTTCGAGACGGTTAGATATGAGCGACGCGAATACGCTGCATGGATCACGCTCAACAGACCAGATCGACTCAACGCGCTTGACAAGTCGAGCTGGAACGGTCTGAAGGCCGCTCTCGAGAAGGCAGCGAATGACGACGAAGTGCGAGCGACAGTTCTGCAGGGAGCAGGACGAGCATTCTGTGCTGGCGACGACATCGCGGAGATCCAAAGCCTTGAGTCGACAGAGGACGCCAGGGAAATGTTCGAAGAGGTCCTAGGCCCGACGGTACAAACGGTTCGCAATCATCCGAAACCGATAATTGCGGCAGTTGAGGGAGCTGCTAACGGCGGGGGGTGTGAGCTCGTTCTACTTTGCGATCTTGCAGTCGCCTCTACGAACAGTAGCTTCGCGCTTCCAGAAGGACAGATCGGGGCGCTCCCGCCAATCGGACTCACATACGGTCGGATGAGTCTCGGAAAGAAAGAGATCATGGAAATGTCGTTGACAGGCGATCAATTCACCGCTACTGAAGCGGAATCGATGGGAATCGTCAATTACGCAGTTGATGAAACGCAGGTAGAAGATATCGTTCGTGAACTCGCTCATTCGACGACTGCATCGGGACCGAAGTCTATTAGCGAAATGAAAGACCTATGGACAGGGATGGAAGACGATCTGCTGGAAACGTGGTTTGACGAGGCGATGGACCGACTCGTCAAACGGACGCAGTCGGAAGAAGCTGAGAAGGGACTCGCGGCGTTTCTCGAAAAACGCGAAGCGGACTGGAAGCGATAGAGAGGCCCCGACGGAACTGCACGAATATTGACTGGTGGATACTAACGAATTCGGTCCCGGTGAATCGCTGGATAGCGTCGGTTTCTACCGTTAGAACTAGGGAGATAAAGCGGGAAACCGCCGATGATTATGTCAAAGATCCCCCGCTTCACGAAAAATATACGGAAAGTTCCGCGAACTCGACCTGATATGTACGGTTCACAACATCAGGCAGGCGGTGGCATAGTGAAATTAAACTACGTCCGACGATTCATCACAGCCATTTTAACTAATACCACAGGGGGTGGATTGAATACCGCATCAGGTCGCACCCCCTTCGTATTACTAAAGACTAATTTGCGCATCGTCTGATGGCAGCGAATAGGCTCACTACAACAATGGTCGGACCCTAGATTGTTGATATTATCAACACCAGCTATGGTCGGGGGGTGAATCTGTGGAATAACAATAGTACATTTGTTATTCTATGCCCATAGATGAGAAATCTCTAAGCTACTATTGTCGATATCATCAACAGCTACGAGCGTGCCATAGAATCCATCTCATAGCTTCTCACAGCCCGGTTCGTTTCCTCGCTCGGAGTTTGTGATCGCAACAACGAGTCCGAGGGACAGCGCAAGGAACACTTCTGTTCGTGCGTGGACGCGGCCTCGGGCTCGCGCGAGCCCGAGGCCGCAGTCCTTGACTACGTCGCTGGTTCGTTCGACCCCTATCCGGTTGTTATACGTCTCGTCCAAGATGGATTTTCAGCTGAACATCCTCGACTTGGTCTTCGACCCTGTACTCGATGGCTTTCGGGTCGTCAGGATTTCGCGGATTGTATGGAGCGATTGGCACGACCCCTGCGGCCAGCAGGTGGTCGTGCCAATCGAGGATGTCGTAGGCGCTGTCTCCAAGCATCCAGATCGGTGTATCGACGGCGAGCGCGTCACACGTGACGCGCATCGCCGTCTCTTGGTCTGCTTGTTTGGCCTGTGTGAACTCCGCCGCAATTGGGATCTTTGAACCGGTTGAGACGATCGTACAGCCGAAGCCGTAGTAGTACTCTTCAGTTGTTAGATCGTAGTTCCATGAGGCAGCGTCGTTGTACTGGACCGCCTCGATGTGCGCCGAATCGATGGAGTACGTCGAGTCGAGCAGGCTGCGGGCGGCGGCCTGCTCGACGAGCCTCTCAAAGATATCGTCGACGACGTGTTCAAGGTCAGTGAGAAACCGGTCAATCGTGTCTCTGGATGGTGGTTTGTCGAGTCTGCAGTAGTACCAGACGAGGCCGTGCTGGAGTTCTCGTGCAACCGGACGTGTGCCGTAGATGTCCTTGTAGTAGCAGTGCAGAAAGCCGCGAAAGAGGTCTGGTGGCTGGTGAACTCGTGTTCGCCCACGCTTCGAGGGGGCGAACACATCGTACTCCAGCAGAAACTCGAACTCAAGGTGCTCGAACAGCGGTACCGTCTCGGTAGCCGCGACATTCAAGAAGTCGTCTACCGAAGCTACGTCTTGCAGGGTTGCGCTTGTGTTGGACACACTTCGCGCCCCCTGCTACTTCGTACGTGACGCTTTCTATGACACGCTCTACAGCTCTCCAATCGTTCAACCGGATCGACCAGTCTGATTGCAGCCGAGGTCACCGAGAGCAAACAAGCCTCAGAAGAGGGCGATGCACGTGACACTCGACTCGCTTGCCGGTTTCTTACGCTGTCCTTTCGACTCGTCGTCGCAATCACCAACTATGAACGCGGAGAAAACTTGGCTGGGAGATGCTCAAAGCATTGATAGAGTTTATCACACGTTCGACGTTATATTAAGATATATCATGAAGCCCTCTGCATTTAGATTCATGCATCTCAGTCTCTCGCCGGAGCAGAAGCAAATCAAGGACATGGTCTCCGAGTTCGTGGACGAGGAGGTCGTCCCGCGGGCCTCGGAAATCGACCACGAGGACGAGTTCCCGAGGGACCTCGTCGACGAACTCGCCGACCTCGGGCTGATGGGGATGCCGTTCCCCGAGGAGTACGGCGGCGCCGGCCTCGACTACCACAGCTACCCGATGGCGCTCGAGGAGATCGCCCGGGGCTCGGGCGGCCTCGGCACCATCGTCGCCGCGCACATCTCGCTGGCCGGCAACATGGTGTACGCCTTCGGCGACGAAGCCCAGAAGGAGGAGTACCTCACCCCGCTCGCGGAGGGGGAGGACATCGGCGCGTTCGCTCTCTCCGAGCCGGGCGCCGGCTCCGACGTCCCCGCGATGGAGACGACCGCCGAGAAGGACGGCGACGGCTACCTCGTCAACGGCAACAAGCTCTGGATCTCGAACGGCTCGGTCGCGGACACCGTCACGCTGTTCGCGAAGACGGACCCCGACGCCGGCAACAAGGGCATCTCCTCGTTCGTCGTCCGCCCGGAGGAGGACGACGGCTTCATCGTTGAGGGGACGGAGGACAAGGTCGGCGACAAGGGCTGTCCGACCGCCGAACTCCGGTTCGACGACATGTGGATTCCCGAGGACCGGCTGCTCGGCGAGGAAGGCCGCGGGTTCGTCCACGCGCTCAAGACACTCAACGGCGGGCGCATCACCATCGCTGCCCGCTCGGTCGGCATCGCACAGGCCGCGCTCGACGCCGCCCTCGAGTACAGCCAGGACCGGGAGCAGTTCGACCAGCCCATCTCGAACTTCCAGTCCATCCAGCACAAACTCGCCGACATGGACACGAAGACCCGCGCCGCGCGCCTGCTGATGCACGACGCCGCCGACAAGAAGATTCGCGGGGAGAACTTCATCAAGGAGGCCGCACAGGCCAAACTCTACGCGAGCGAGGTGAGCCGCGAGGTCGCCAATGAGGGCATCCAGATCCACGGCGGCTACGGCTACACGAAGGACTTCCCCGTGGAGCGCTACTACCGCGACGCGAAGCTCAACGAGATTTACGAGGGCACCAGCGAGGTCCTCCGGAACACCATCGCAGAGCAACTTTTCCATTAATAAATGAAGCCGTGAGTTTCTGTTGGGACAAGATGGGGGCCATCCGTTCTATAGTAACCGTTAGAATTTTTTCTCGTAGATTGTCGTGCTGCGTTGAATAGTTGTTAAGTCACGGTTATAGAAGCTCAAACAACGGTTCGGTGTTCGAGATGGCGAACACCAGGATGATTCCCGGAGCTGGCCATTTGTGTTCGGTTAATCTTACTTCCGCGGTTCAGCTACTCAAGTCCAAATAGGCGATAGAACCGTGATTCAGCCGTATCCGAACGAAAGATGCCGCTTGCCGTCCGAAGCAGTACCAGTCATTCAGCAAACTAACGGGTATTTCTTCCGCTCAACAGATGTGTTCGCTCGGGCAAACGTCAGTTGCTCAGCTCGGTGGATACAGTACATTCGATCGATTTTACAGTGGCTCGGACGGATCAAGATTAAACCCCCGAAGTAGGATTAAGGCAGTAAGTGCCGATTTGCCAAGTCTCGAACTCTAACTGCAGGCGACCAAATAGCCGAAAGCAAGATTCTAGGCGGTGTTCGAATAAGGATGAAGAGTGAGGCGGAGCGAACTTCTAGTGGTCAATGCCAGAAATCGCCCGCCTCATCAGAGGTAGCGCCTGCTTCGAGTTAGATTTTCTGGAGCGAGAGGCGACACCCGAACCCGCGAAGAAGCTCGGTATCCGACTCCATCTGGCCTGACTATCACATTCTATTATAGTTCAATTCTTGACATATTGGGTGTCAAACGCTGTCGAACAACCGTTCACAACTGGGTGTAAAAGGCCAAACTACAGCCGCTCGATGGCGCGAACCCGGATCATGTCGCGGTTGACGAGACCGTGATCCAGCTGAACGACGAACGGTCCTGGCTGTACGCTGCTGTCGATTCCAACACGAACCGCTTGCTGAACGTCAAGCTTTCTCCGACTAGAAATCAAGCGATTATCGAGATATTTCTTATTGAACTCCGCGACAAATATCTCGTCGACGACGCGGTCGTTCTCGTCGATTCTGCACCGTGGCTGCAAGCAACACTGCACCGATACGGCCTCAATTACAGATACGAAAAACATGGTAATCGGAACAGCGTCGAACGTGTCTTTCAAGAACTAAAACGACGAACAAACCAGTTCTCAAACTGCTTCAGCCACTCCAAAGCAAGCAGCGTCGAAAATTGGCTTCAAGCGTTCGCTTTCGCATGGAACCAACTTATCTGAACACTACCGATTTCAGCTGCTGAGGTCAGGGTGGCATCCACCTTGGAAATATTACTGCCAGTGTTAACCGAACATCGATAGTGTGACCAGTATAAGTTCGTCTGCTGTTGCTAGTATATTTGATAATCATCCAGCGTTTGAACTCAAGTATCTAAACACTGCCTTGTCGACATCATCAACACTTAAATATTCACCACTGATAGAATTCCACATGACCTCCTCAAAATCGATAAAGTCGGTCCGAACCGCATTCGATATAATCCAACTACTCTCGGAGTTCAGCAATCTAACAGCTACGAAGCTTGCTGATGAGCTAGAGATGAACCGAAGCACTGTCCACGATTATTTACGGACCCTCACAGAGGAAGGTTATGTCATCAATTTGAATGGTGAATATTGTCTGAGTCACAAATTTTTGAACCTGGGAGGAAACCGACGGAAACGAAATGAGTTGTTTCGAACGGCTAGACCGGTACTTAGAGATCTCGCTACCTCAAAAGGTGCACCAGTAGTACTGACTATCGAAGAACGCGGATACGGTGTTGTCCTTTATACAGTAAGCGGAGAGAATATGCAGAACGCACTAATCCACGAAGGAACACATTTTCTTCTTCATTCAGCTGCACCTGGAAAAGCAATTCTCGCCCATTCCCCAGAAGAAAAAGTAGAGGACATAATTGAATCTCGGGGGCTTGCAGCGGTTACTGACCAGACTATTACTGATGAAAATGAGTTACAAAGCGAACTGAGAAACATAAGAAACCAAGAATACGCAATTGATCGCGAGGAGATTGGTATCGGATTACAAGGAATAGGAACAGCAATCACTGACTCAGAGAGTGGAGAAGTCGCGGGCGCAATATCAATGTATGTCCCTGCTAAGAAGTCACACCAGAAGGACATTATTGACTCTTTGTTAGAGGCCGCAAATGTTATTGAAGTCGAACTCTATTATCGTTAGTTCACATCGTTCCTGACGGCTAACTCGATTTTCCGGGGAAGAGAGGTTGGGTCCTCCCAGAAACTTGGACGACGGATGCGGAGATGGTTGTCTCACAGTAGTGAGAGCACAGTCGTCACATGTGAGAGTCAAAGCGGTCGCTCTCCAGAGAGCTACAACTGGATGTGGAGTGACTGACCCCCCGTTCAGTAGGCTATATATCGTAGGAACCCCAACACCATCGGTCAGAACTTCCCACTTCCGACGAAGCATCTCATCGAGGGCGTGGTCGATCCACCTCCAGAATACCTCAAAGCAGACGGATAGTGCTCGCCCGCCCCAGCGGGCAATCAGCCACAGATTCCGCAACAGGTAATTCACCAGTGTGAACACTAACCGAACGACTGGAGCGTCTCACCCAATCACTATAGTAGTCATTAGAAATAGCTACTCACTTTTGGAATAGAGAGTTGGTCGAGAGCTGTATCAATCGCTGTTGTCAGCTCGTCGAGTGACTTAAAGAGGCGGTTGCTAAGAGACGCTTGAAGCTGTCTCCAGCACTCTCCGACCGGGTTCAGTTCTAGCGAATAGCCGGTAACGTCACGAAGGCGGGGTCACGGGTGGTTAGGTCCGTGACGGCCGACGCCTAGAAGTACAGCGCTTCATCCAGCACCACGAGCAGGTCATCTTCGAACTCTTCACTTAATATAAGCATGATATGTTCGGCGTGGAAGGCGGTGACGTACTCTTTGAATTGGGAGAAAAAAAAAAAGGAACGCTCTTGTGAAGCACGTTGTTGATTTTCAGAGGGCAGCGTCGAGAGCATGTTTGAGTGCTTCGTCACCTGGTTTTCTGTAGAGTTCTTGCCGGAGCTGAAAGGCTCTGAGATACGGTGTTAGTTTGTCTTTTGACACTCCTCGGTGGGGCGAGAGCCACCGTCGCGTCAGCGACGCGTGGCTCTCGCAGGTATTGACGTGGATGTCGCCGTCAGCGTATTCTCCATCGCCGTGGACGACGTATTTGCGGGTGAAAGCGTCGTCTTCTTCGAGCGGATCGTAGGCCCGAAATCCGTCCGTATAGACGGTCAGCGACTCCTCGTCGTGGTCAGCAAGCAGGAGTCGAATCGTCGATTCGTCGGCGGATTTCGCTGGCACGACGTACCGGTCGCCAGAACCACGATCGGCCAGCGTAAACACCGGCGGTTTATCGCCGTCGTACGATCCTCGGCCACGCGTGGACAGGCCACGCGAGCGCGACTCCTGGTCGCGCTCGCGACCGCACCCACACGCCCGACAACACCGTGGCAGATCTGGCTTCACCTCGTTCATCCCGTTCTCACCGCTGTCGGATGGGAGGAGTGGCAGCGCGACCGAGACGTCCGGGAGTGGACGGTCACGTACACCAACGAGACATGCACTGTGACCGTCACCTGCCTCTCGCCCGCTCGCTGGCAGCAAGTAAGAGATGCACTCGGGGAATCGGCCCACCTCTGGAATCCGCAGGATGGTGAGATTGGCATCATCACCGACGGGTATCGGTGGGCGGTCGCGCGAACGGCAGCGGGGTCGGTGGAGCGACTGGCCGACATGGATCTGGCCGCGAGCTGGCATCGCCTCCGCCAGCGCGATGAAGCGATGGGCTACATGGCTGCTGTGACACATCACGTGTCACTACAACAAATCCGAGATCTCCTCTCTCCGAGTGGCTTAGGTCAGTGGCACCAGCGGAGTTGAGTGTATCTCCAAGCACCGGAACGACATCGCTGTTCGACACCCTCCTGCACAGGAACTAGCTCAGGTATCTTGAGCGCTTTCCACGAGGGAGTTCACGCAAGTATTCTTCCCATAGAACAAACATACTAAACACCTAATTTCCCAGCTGGTGTCAACCGACATTGCGAGTCTTCTACTACCCTACGGTGACAAACCGAATTATTACACGCACCCAGCGCTAGACGAGTTCTCCGGTCTCCATTGCCTGCGGATGACGACCCGGAATGACGGTCACATCGTGCGCTGGTAGGGTAAATCGATTGCCGATGATTATCTCGTCACTGACACTCGAAGCTTCGATGGTCGATTTATCGAGATTTGCGCTCGCAGCATGGGGCTCAACTCTGGACCTGAGGTAGTTGTCCCACAGTGGAGCACCAAGCCCAACAAGATAGTCGGAATTCAGTGCTGAGAGTTCTGCGTCGAACCAGTCGACATGTCCGGAGAGATTTGGCGAGGAATCGCCATCAAATCCAGTTGTCGCGAACTTGTAGAAGTTCGTCAGATATGCGTATTCTTCGCCACTAGTCTTCAGTTCGTCAGCAACGGTACTCGTACTGGTGGACGCATGTGGATTCGGAAGGTTCCCCTCAATGATGGCTTCTGCGAGTCGGTTGCGGAGTTTTGAGGCGTTCGCCTTCGACTCCTGTCTAAAGTATGAACTTCGGAGACATTCCTGCTCGCGTGCACGCATATCTGTTTCTGTGGCAAGCCGGTAGTTATCACTCTCAGCAATCCCCTCCGTTGCCAGTTGTGGATTGGTTAATGCCACCATCACAGATTTGTTGCCGACGACGATGGCGAGGAAGAAGTCTGCGAGGTCGTTGTCGCCCGTGAACAGGACAGCGAACTGCGCGACGATCGCCACGATCGAGGCGATGCCCTGTCCGAGTTGCATCGTGATGACGTCGCGGTTGTCGATGTGGGCGATTTCGTGGGCGATGACGCCCTCTAGTTCGTCGCGGTCGAGCAGCTGGATGAGTTCCCGAGAGATGACGACGGTACCGTTGCCGCGACGGCCAACCGCAAACGCGTTCGGTACGCCCATGCTGGCGATCTTCAGCGACGGTTTCTTCATATTCTTGTCGCGGCAGACCTGCTCGACGAACTGGTGAATCTGCGAGTACTGGGTCTCGGAGAGGTCCTCGGCACCGACGCTTCGTAAGGCAGCCCACTTCCCGATTTTGTACTGGATGCCGATGAGGAGGAGACTGCCGACGATGGCGATCGGGAGGATTCCCTGGCCGAACACCACCATCGCGACAGCAACAGCGACGAGATAGAACGCTGCGAGGATAGCACCGACGAATGCCATCCGGATCTTGAGCCCGAAATGTCTCATACGGGTTGGTTACGAAGTCAGTCTTATAAACCCGGTTACTACATAACGATTAGATCATCTATTGCTACGTCAGTGAAGTTCCTCGGCGCACCGGGTGCCTACGAGGTCGACTGGTGGAGTCCAGCACCCAGAGAGGACTGGGAGCCGGTCGAGTGTGGCGAGTTTGACGACTTCGAGGAGCTAGAAGACGTGTCACATCTGGCTTAGGGCGGCGGATTCCCTTTGCTAGATGAGAGGGCCACTTATCCGAGCAGGAAATGTAGAGCGTGGTGTATGCCCGAAGAAGTGCTGTTCAAATCCGAAAGCGCCCAGAGCCGGGACGAAATCGCGTCGTACCTCCGGAGCGTCGCCGAAAAGCTCGAACAGGGAGGTCCGATCACCCTGAAATCGGGGGCAGAGTCCGTCACGATGGATCCTCCAGCACGGCCGACATTCGAAGTGAAAGCCGAACGCGAAGGACCGACTGATGGCCCTGGAGAATTGAGCATCGAGTTCGAACTTGAATGGGACGAGAACAGTAAGGGCGGCGAGGGCAACTCTGGGAGTCTCGAGATCGAGTAGGTACGGCAAGGAGGTTCTAACGACCTTCACATCTCCGTTATATCAGTTCAGGTCGACACCTGCTGGTCGAGCGGGTCTTCGAGTTCGCCCATTACCGTTTCCAGAGCGTCGGTTGCGGTGAGGAGTCCCACGACGTCACCATCTTCGAGGACGAGCGCGAGTTCCTGGTCCTCGGCCTGGAACTGATCGAATGCATCGCTGACGTTCGTTTCCGCCGCGAGTGTCATTGGAGGGGCCGCGATCTCTTTGAAGGAGATGTCGCTGTCTACGAGATCCTCATAGTGGTCGATGATCGACGGTGCGTACACGATTCCGTGGAAGTCGGTCAGCTCCTCACCAACTAGTGGAAATCGGGTGTGTGGCGTGTTTCGGATGCAATCAAAGTTCTCGTCGACTGAGCGGGTGGTTGAGAGGGAGATAATGTCGTCTGCTGGAACCATAATCTCGCTGATCGAGAGTTCGTCGATGTCGAGTGCGCCAAGGACTTCGTCGCGGCGCTCCTCCGGAAGTTCGCCCTCTTCGAGAAGCGAGTGCAGGCGATTGCGGAGCTGGGCTCGTGATTCGAGGACCTCTTCTTCGGTTTCGAGCCACGCACCGGTCATCTCGACGCCGAACAGCTTGAGCGTGGCCTTGGCGATCCAGTCGCCGAATGTAATGAGCGGAGAGATAAGCCAATTGAACCAGTACAGAGGTGTGGCCCCGTACCGACACACCATCCGGGAGCGTTCAACGCCGAGATACGTCGGTGTCTGCTCGCCGTGGGTGAGATGCAGGAGATTGATGATCGCAAAGGCGATGATCGCACCTGCACCGATGGACGCCAGTGCGGTATTGGCAAAGTACGGTTCGAAGAGCGCGGCGAGAGCCGGCTCGGCTACGATCCCGACTGCGATACTGGAGGCCGTAATACCAACCTGGCACGTGGTCAGATAGATCTCCAGATTATTCGTCATCTCCCAGGCCCGTTCGAGAGTCGGATTTCCGTCGACGAATTCCGCTTCACTAAATTGACGCGCTCGTGTCAACGCGAACTCGATCGCTACGAAAAAGCCGTTGGTCAGTATGAGGAGAACGCCAGCAACTAGGCGGAGCGTCAGCTCAAGCGGGGTCATTACCCCACGCTACTGGATCAGGTGGTATATAAGCACAGGAATCTCAGCGAAATTCGGTGATTGAAACTAATGGCACCCTCTCACGTTTGATCCATCAGAAGGGCTATACCAGCTTGTTAAACAATGAGCAACGTAGGTATATGGTAGCGTCACTCGACACAGCCCACTTCGATATTGGATTCTATGCTCTCCAGGCCACTTCCAGAAATCTCTACTCCGAGATGTCGATCACGCTCATTGGAAGTGTGGTTCTCTTCGTGCTCCTCGTCCTCTCTGCGTTCTTTTCGTCCTCGGAAATTGCGTTGTTCTCGCTTGCCAAGCACCGCATTGATGCACTGGTCGAAAAAGGCAGCCCTGGTGCCACCACGGTTGCCGATCTGAAGTCGAACCCCCACCGACTACTTGTGACGATTCTCGTGGGCAACAATCTGGTCAACATCGCGATGTCCTCGATATCGACCGCCATCGTCGGCTTCTACTTCGACCCGGGTCCTGCGGTGCTCATCTCAACGTTCGGGATTACGGCAATCGTTCTGCTATTCGGCGAAAGCGCCCCGAAATCCTACGCTGTCGAGAACACCGAATCGTGGGCGCTCCGGATCGCACGCCCGCTCAAACTCGCCGAGTACATCTTGTTCCCACTCGTCATCGTGTTCGATTACCTCACACGGCTCGTCAATCGCGTGACGGGCGGACGAGCAGCAATCGAGGACTCGTACGTGACTCGCGATGAGATCCAGGAGATGATTCGGACGGGCGAGCGCGAGGGCGTCATCGACGAAGATGAACGAGAGATGTTTCAGCGTATCTTCCGCTTCCGAAACACGATCGCCAAGGAGGTCATGACTCCACGGTTGGACATCACTGGAATCGAGAAGACGGAGACGCTCCACGATGCGATTACCAAGTGTCTCGAAAGCGGGCACAGGCGACTCCCTGTCTACGCAGAAACGCTCGACAACATCGTCGGAACTGCAGACATACACGAACTGACCCGGGCACAGCAGCGTGGCACTCCCGGAGAGACGCTCGTTGGCGACCTCGAACTACTGGACCCGCCCCAGCATATGCCTGAGAGTAAGTCCGTCGACGAACTGCTCGAAGAGATGCAGACGTCGCGAACGCAGATGGCGGTGGTCATCGACGAGTTCGGGACGACGGAGGGACTCGTGACGGTCGAAGACCTCACGGAGGAGATTGTCGGTGAAATCCTCGAAGGCCGGGAACAAGCCCCGATTACGGAACTCGACGACACGACGGCGCTCGTGCGTGGAGACGTCGACATTGGCGAGGTCAACGAGACGCTCGAACTAGAACTGCCGGATGGGGAAGAGTTCGAGACGATCGCGGGACTCCTGTTTAATCGGGCGGGCAGGTTAGTCGAGCAGGGAGAAACGTTCGACTGTGATGAGGTTCGACTACGGGTCGAATCAGTTGACCAGACCCGCATAACGCAAGTTCGGATTCAAACGGGAGAGGTGGACACCCAATCGCGTGGCGGAACCGAATCCCGAGAAAAACTGTCCGTCGAGCGTTCGACCGGTGAGTAACCAGATGTATCCGTCACTCACCGTTGTGAACCGATTTTCCGCGAATCCGCGCCCACTCTACATCTCATTGAGTGAGGTTACAACCGTACTGCTGGAGTACGGCCACGCCGCCATTGATAGCGCGACGGGCTGGCCGGGATTGGGGATTATTTTCGTCTATTCGTTTTTGATTGCATTCGCGCTTCCCGGCCCAAGCGAGGTTGTGCTTGCGGCACCACTCGATCTCGGGCTACCCCTCTGGACTCGGTTGGGTGTCATCATGGGCGTAAGCGCGACGGGAAAGGCCGTTGGTAGTCTCGTTGCGTTTCACCTCGGTCAGGAGGTGAAACACGCGGGGCCCGTCGTTCGGTGGTTACGTCGCTCTCGGTTCGACATTCTCGAGTGGTCGGAACGGCGGACGATGACGCTCGCTCGGCAGTACGGATACGGTGGCTTAGCGCTCGCGCTGTGTGTACCCTTCTTCCCGGATACGCTGTCGATCTACGCGTTTTCGATCCTCGAAGAAGATTATGTGAAGTTCGCAATCGCGACGTTCATCGGTAGTCTTGGCCGACTTGTCGTCACGATAGGCTTCTTTGGCGGAGTTATCACCATCATCTAAGACGGGTATTTACGCGAATCGTCACGACTGGGAGACGTGAGCGACTGACGGCTACACCAGGAGGGAGAATATGGTTCATCGGTAGCCGACGGGGTGAGAACGAGCTGGAGCCTTCCATCGAGTGACCCCCAACGAACAGGGCATACTGTACAATTGCTCAGCTGTGGCTTTGGCGACGCAAAAAATCACGATCGCTGAGGCGACGCCCGGTGACGGCTATACAACTGAAGGCCGTGGTTTACGACTCCCTAGCGACCGTAATGACAGGTACCGGTGCAGACCGCGCTGTCTTCTCCGCGACGCTGCCGAGGAGGATTCGATCCGTCCCACGTCGCCCCGTGGTCCCCATCACGACGGCGTCAATGTCATTCGAGTCGATGCATTCGAGGATTTCCTCCGCAGGATCACCGTGTTCGATGTGCGTGACGGTGTTCCGGACACCATACGAGTCTGCTTCCGATCCCAGGTCATCGACAGCGTCGGTCGCGGCCTGTTCACCGTCCGATTCAGAGGCTGCTGAGCGGACGTCCAAGCCGAGTGAGGCGTCGTCCACGACCGACAGTGCGTGAACGGTCGCATCAACCGCCGCCGCGAGCGACAGACCGTGTTCAGCGGCATGTACCGCCCCAGTGCTTCCGTCCGTTGGAATGAGGATATTCTCATACGGAAACGCCAGTCGTTCGTCGGGTTGCATCCGTGCCGTCAGGACCGGGACCGAAGACAGACGGATGACTTTCTCGGTGACACTGCCGATGATGTAGCGAGAGAGACCCTCGCGACCGTGCGTTGGCATCACGACCAGGTCATAGTCGTATCGCTCTGCATACTCGGCAATCGTCGGTGCTGGGTTCCCCTGGATGACGTCCGTGTCGTAGTCGACACCTCGGGCTGTTAGTGCATCCGCCGCTTCCTCGACCGTGGTTTCGCCTTGCTGTGCGAGTGCGTCGACGGTTCGTCCCTCAACGACAGTCACGGAGTCGCGCGTCGTGTCTGCGACAAAGAGGACGTGAACCGTGGCGTCTACCCAGTCTGCGATGTCAGCGGCGTGCTCAAGGATGGCTGATGCACCGTCGCTCCCATCGTACGGGAAGAGAATGTCCTCGTACATAGTCCAGTACCGAGGGCTATGATGGGACATCGCTAATGGTTTTGCATCAACTGACCCCCCGAGACGTCATAGAGTCCATTAGCTGTATATCTCTTCAGGAGCAGAAGGAACTTCACAGAGAGCAGACTGTGGTATGTGAGGCTCTATTAGTCTAGAACGGAGAATATCAGTACCAATGGCTCAGAACGCGACATTCGAAGTGTTTCAGGACAACGCAAACGAGTGGCGGTGGCGCCTTCGAGGCGGCTATCGATGGCGGTATATCTTTGATCGCGATCCCAGTCGAATAGCCTACGCTTAGTCTCATTTTTCGACGTGGTGTGGTCCGCGATGAGTTCCAGGGAATCATCACGACGACGTGCTACTCCAACGACAGGGAATGGAGTCTGTAGGCCGTCTTCTGGTGGGACGAGCTACCCATATCCACGCGCTCGTCTATCGCCTCTGGGATTTCGATACAGTCAGGGTGGTTAACGCTCACATCTTGTTCTCACAGATCAGCGACTGTCATCACACGCATTGAGCAGTCGATCTCATCTCCCGAAGGGGCGTTGTTGCGGGGCAGTACTGAACTCCCACTCTTTTTGATCGTAAGTAGTTTCCATAATTTTCTGCTGAGGGGCAATACAGTTACCTGAAACGCTTAGCTCCAGACCAGCTGTTGACCATCATCAAGATCTCGATACGCTGATTTTGTCATCGCTATCGCAGTCTTGTATGAGTGGTTCTGAGACCCCCCGTACTAACTCGAGTCCTCGTATGCGCTACCTGTGTGAAGCGTACCAACTTGGGATTGCCATCCGCAATGAACTCGAAGGCACCGACCTCGTTACGGCGTTCGAGAACCTCGATCAGTCGATTGATGCTATCGAAGACGGGTATCCAGCGTGGCATCCTGCCCCACTCTCCTTACGCGCGATGGTGCTCTCGTTCATCTTCATGGAGATCACGGGCGACTCGTACGCAGCCTTCACCCGACGACTGAAGCAGCAACCGGAAGTAGTCAATCTTCTTGGGTTCAGCCGTGTGCCTGATGATTCGGCCTTCTCGCGGGCGTGGCGCAATCGATTCGACGATGCTGTCCAGGAATACGTGCAGACTGCGGCTCACTTCGTCGTCAAAGAGGTCCACGATTTCGACATCCCTGCACCCGAAGTGCGCCCCAAGGCAGAAATCGTCGACGAGCCTTCAGTAGAGGAGGACTCAGTAGAAGAAGAGTCGTTCTCCCAGGACGAGATTCTTCAGACGACGCGACTCGCCCGTGATCACGCTTTTGGCTACTTCGAGTCTGGCCGGGCCGCGAACGCATCTTACGAGGACACGCGGTTTTTCGAGTTACAGACCTTCATGGGGATGGTTGGATGTGGAACCGCCCAAGGCGCTGCCCGCTTCCAGTATCGACGAGGCGCAGACTACGGCCCGCATGGCGATACCCACCTCCGTGCAGTCAAACAGTTCGCTCCCGAGGAACTCGTGACCGGATTCAATGAGACGACTGATTGCTTGCTCTCGGTCATCGCCTCGGAAGCCTCGTTCCGCCGGCCAGTGACCGCTGCGATCGACATCACCACCATTCCGTACTACGGCGGTGTCGAGGAGATGCCGATGGTGAGCGGGACGAAAGATGATGGGAGTCGCGCGTTCAAGTTCGCCACACTCTCGATTGTCGGATGGAATATCCCACTCGTCCTGGCTGTCGAGCCGGTGCGAGAGAGTTCAGCGTGGGACGAGAACCCGCCGAACCAAATTCACCGGGTCGTCCGTCGGCTTGTCAAGCGGGCGAAAGAGCACGTTCCCATCGAGACGGTCCTGTGTGACCGGGAGTTCGATTCCATGCGCGTCTTCCAGACTCTCTCGAACCTTGATGTCAACTATCTCATTCCCAAGCGGATCACCAGCGCCGAACGCGAGGTGATAGAGCAGATGGACGAGGACGATCAGGAAGTCGCTGTTGAATCGGCGTCCGTCCATGTGGAGGCAGGGTCACACCCGATCCAGTTCCTGTACGTCCCGTCGACGAGTGGTAAGGGAACTACTGTCTTCGCAACGAACCTACGAGTAGGACCGGATGAAGCCGAAACGTTCTGTCGCCGGTACAGTCGTCGCTGGCAAATCGAGAACGAGTACAAGAGCATCAAGGGTGATTTCCTTGCGAAGACGTCCTCGAAGGACTATCGTGTACGGCTGTTCTATTTCGTGTTCGCGGTGTTGCTGTATAACATCTGGCGGCTGACGGACTTTCTCCTGAAAGCGGGCGTCGACGGAGAAATGAATTACGCGCCCGTACTGACGGCAGGTGAGTGTGTTGAGATCGTCGTTTCGGTGTTGATCCCACCCGACTAACCGGCTGAGTCCTCGTTGAGTCTGCTGCTTAGGAGTGGCGACACTATTCAGCAGCGCGTGAACCCATGCAATTTCTCACGTCTATCCGTTAGTTGCGCCCGTGAAGGTTCGATATCGACCCATAACCGTGAGAAGAATCACGAGTCGACGAAGATTTGAGCCAAATCTAGCCTATCCTCCGAAACTGTGGGAACCACAGGGCTGAATTTAGATATAGCGGTATATGGTTTATTCCCACAGAACATTATTCTGGTGGTTACTGTCCGGTTGTCGTTTTCTCACGCAGAAAACAGCACAGGACAACCTATAAGTAAATCGAACGAAACGCTCTATCCACCGAAACCACCTGACTTAGAATCGCTACCGCACGGAGCACGTCCGCTCCTACTGGCGGTTAACGCCGAGCGGGGATGAGCGAGATTCAAAACACGACTGGGAAAAGGTTCAAGGTAGTACATCGAATAGTAATACTATAATGAGTACAACCAACGAAGGCCGAATCGTGAACCTGAGTCAGAAAGGCCAGGCGACGATTCCCAAAGAACTTCGAGAGAAGCACGGAATCGAACCGGGCAGCAGGGTCCGCATCCGCGAAAACGAGCAGGGAGAGATCGTCGTTGAACCACTCCCCAGCCTCCAAGACTTCCGTGGAGCCGCAACCACGGCAGAGCGCGGGACGGCCATCCTTCGTGAGGAGCGGAAGGCCGACGAGGAGCGAAGTCAACGCCTCGAGAGAGACAACTAATGGATCACGTCGTATTCGACGCAGAACCGCTGATTGCCTATTACTGGGACGAGCCTGGGAGTGATGCCGTCGAAGCGATTATCGACCGCGTAGAAGACGGCCAGCTGAAGGGGTCAGTGAATACGGTGACGTGCACCGAAGTGCGATACGTATGCGGACGAGACGACCCGCAGACGGCGCAGGCATACGTAACTCGGATTCGAAACTGGTGTGATGTCGTTACCGCCGAAGACGTCTGGGAATCGGCCGCCGATTACAAACGCGACTACAACGTCGCACTCGGAGACGCCTTTACGCTAGCCACAGCAGCGATGAAAGAGGCGACAGCCTACACGGGTGCTGACGACGATTTCGACGACGTCGACGTGACTGTGAAGCGATTTCGCGAAGATGGTGTATGAGCGGCTCAAGTCCCTGACCCACACCAATGACCGAGGCGACCGACACCCCACGCTACAGCACGATGGATCTCGAGGACGCCGAGGCCTTCTACCACGACGAGATCACGCCGCAGATGCGCGCTGAGGCACTTGCTCCTGAGCACGAAGCCCCTACCTATTCGTGGCTCGAATCGCACTTTCCGGGGTTCATCAAACATCTCTCGCGGCGATTCGACCTCTCACCGGGTGACTTCTACGAGAAGATCGACGTTCCGGTTGAGTCCAAGCCGGAGGAGGGGCCGTTTGATTTCGTCGACGACGACGAGACGTGTGCAGCCCTCGAGGACTATCTCGTCGAGCTGCGCGATCGGCAGGGACGGGCGGAGTCGACGGTCGCCACACGCCGCTCTGCGCTCCGCCTGTACGTCCGGACGTACAAGGACGTCAATGGCACCGATGATCTGCTCGAACCACTTCACGACGACGCTGCGCGGGCCGACGAGATGGATCGTGTCGCGGATACGTTCGACGTCCTGCGTCGCCGCGAGGATACGCTGACAACGCACGCGTCGCGACGGAAGTATGTTCAAGAAGTTCGGCAGTTCTACACCCATCAGGTGACGTTCAAAGGCGCACGTCACAACCCGACCGACCAGCTGGAACGTCGCTTTGGGTGGGATTCGACGCCTGAGTGGGACAATCAGGCTCTTGAGGCTGATCAGATACGAACACTCTATCAGACAGCCACCGATCCGGTCGACCGCCTCATCGTGATTGGGGTCTGCGGGTGGGGGCTTCGACCGAGCGAGGTTGCGTCGCTACGCGTTGACCAGCTGGTTCTCGATCCACCAGAAGACGACACTGAGGCCGGACCGTACATCGAATTCGGGAGTGAGCGGAAAAACGGACCCGGGACGGTCGCACTCCTCACGGGTGTTGAAGATGCAACCGCACGGATCGACACCGTCGTTGAGGAGGCGGGCGACGACTGGATGGGCTCTGTGTTCCCGTCTTCATCTGCGGAGAGCGGGCACCTATCGACGTCGACGGTTCGACGTCGATTCAAGAACCTCGCAGAACGCGCTGGAGTGACTGTCGATGGGGAGGTTCCGACGCCGAAGATGGGGCGACGATACTGGTACACGGCGTACGGAGAGGCGGTACGCCGGGTGGCCGAGCGGTTTGCGGATGTCGCTGAGGAGCAGGGGTCGAAGTCGGCGGAAGTCGTCTTGGATAACTACCTCTCAGAAGCGGAGAAGCGCCGGCATCGCCGTGAGGAGATGCGAGAGGATCTTGAGGGCCTCTTCGCAGGGGCGGTGTTGGTCGATGACGAATAGAGATCGGAATAAGTACTCACACATTCTCCCAGCTTTTCTCTTCTCGCTTTTAGAACCGCTAAGACCGATACAACTGTCGATGTCGAGCTTGATCCACCCTGCAATCTCTTATTGGAAGAGGCTGCCGCACTCGTGGTGATGGATTTCTAAAGGTCCCTCGGTTGGACTGTCTTCCTGTTATCTTCTTCTGCACGTCGCGCAGCTTGCTCTATCAGTTCGGCTACTTCCTCATCGAGGGCCTCGTAGAAGTCAGCGGACACGTTGTGACCAGCCAGTTGCTCCTTCACGGCGGCTTTAACCACAAATCGCGGAGTTGCGCCGGACCCTGAGGAGATGGACTGCTTTTCCTCATATGGTCTGAGGTTCTCCTCCTCAATTTCTTGCTCGTCACCTTCTTCGGCGTCCACTTCTGCAGGAGTATGTGTTGGAGTACCAGATGTAGTGCCACCCGTTGGTTCTGGGTAGCCACCATCTCCAAGCAACGTCTCTCCATCGTAGATCTTGGCGACACCAAGGCCACCGAGTGCTATGAGGATCGCGCCTATATTGATCAAAACAGACGCGCTGATCAGGCCTTTATCTGGGAGAAGATCCATAATACCACCAAGAATCGAAAGAATGCCAAATACCTCTACTGCTATCATAAACAGCAGCAGACGGTTGGGATTGGCCATAATCGGATATGAGGTACTAACTCGTTAAATCCGTAAATATCTGTCTGATAGTCTATTTATTTGGCCGATATACGGACTCGCTGGTCTGAGGGATACCGGCTGAATCCCTTTTGTTGCTTTGCCAAAAAGCAGTGCCGGCGACAGTTAGTCGAGTTCTAGTTCTTCTTTCAGCTGAGGGCTCTGGAGTCCGGCCCGAAAGACGGCGTTGAAGAAGTCCTTGTTCTTCGAGAGATCCTCGCCATGTGCGGCGAAATACTCGGTATCGAGCTCCTTGTACTTCACACGCATCTCCTGATAGACGCTTTCGTAGAGATAGACGTTCACATTGTGAAGGTCGCGAACAACAAGACCCTTCGCGTCTGCGTCAAGGGCCATCTGCCGGACAGTCTCCCCCTCGGCTTGCATAGCAGTGTCGTCGATCTCATCTGCCGTGTCTGGTATATCTGAGGTATCTGCCGTATCTTCAGCATCTTCGACATCGGACGTGGCGGACGAGGATTCGTCGTCAGAGGTATCTTCTATATCTGAAGTATCTGACGTATCTGGGGCGTCTGCGTCTTCCGCAGTATTGGACGTAATGGATGCCGATTCTTCGTCGGCTGTATCTGAGGTATCTTCTGTGTCTTTCGTCTTTGTACCGCCGCCTCGAACTTCGTCCATACTCCAAACGTCGCTTTTCCGCTCCTCGAGTTCGTCGTCGCCGTCATTGCTGCTCATGCTTCCACCTCCGTAGTGTGACGTTCGAGCATTTTCGCGATCTCGGTGTAGGCTTCGCGTGCGTCCTCGGTCTTCGCGTCGTCCTCGTGAAGGAAGATAGAGACGCCGTTGTTCCAAGCACGCCGGATAGCGACGCGCTCAGGGACCTGGAAGACGTCGTATGGAGCGTCATTGAAGAACTCGATCATCTGCTTGGTATCGTTGTTCTGGACGCTCTCGACAGCGTTGATGACAATCCCAAGGATGTCGATGGTATCGATCTGGCCCGGGAAACTGTTTGAGAGATAGGCGATCTCTTCGTTCATCTTCTCGATCGCACGGATGGAACGTCGGGTTGGTTCAACGGGGATGAGGACTTGTTCGGCAGTGAGGAGGGCATTATCAAGGATTTGACTGAGATCAGGCGGGCAGTCAATGAGGATGAAGTCATAGTCGTGGTCAAGCTCGTCGACGGCAATTTTGAGTCGCATTTCGCTGTTTGCGACCTGAGTGACGAGCATATCTTTGAGCCCGTCCATTGCTTTATTGGACGGAATGACGTCGAATTCGTCGTGATGCTCGATAATTTCATTGATCTCCTCGGTGCGTGTTGGTTCGACCATCACTTGGTGGAGAGACGGGATCTTCTGATCGTAGAGGTCACGGAAGCCCGTGCCTTCGGTGAGGGTTCCCTGCGGGTCGGCATCGATGAGGAGGACATCGTGGCCTTGGTTCGCGAGCGCACCACCGAGGTTGATGGTGGTAGTGGTCTTTCCGACCCCACCTGCTTGATTTGAGATGGCGATTATCTGCGTCATATGACCTATGTATCTGAGGCGTCTGATATAATTGTTTGTCAGACGTACCTGCTGTATCTGACGTATCTGAGAAGATTGATCGAGGGATGAGACAGGTTGAGAAGTTCTTGGGAGGAACCTATCTGGTGTATCTGAGATATCTGACGCATCTAACACTATTCCCGTAAACACGGCATCTCACTACGGTATCTGAGATAACTGATAGCTGGTCCGTAAGTAGTGAAACTGAGATGACTGATGTATCTGAGGTATCTGGGAATGAGATAGATAGCTCAATGGTGGCCGACTTCCCTTGCTGATATATCTGCCATATCTGAGATTGCTGAGGTTCCCAACGTGACGGCTCTGTGGTGACT